>JAUXCI010000032.1 GCA_030618945.1 Flavobacteriaceae bacterium | reverse complement strand
GCGATCACTGGTTCAATATTAAATTTTCTAATCTTTTCTATATGCTTCCCAAGGTTCACAAATCCTTTCTTTACCCGGTCTACATTAGCGTTATTCAATTCATCTTTAGCAGCTCCTCCATGATGTCTTAAAGCTCTGATGGTCGCCACCAGTACAACGGCCTTAGGGCTCAAACCTGAGGCAGCACATTTTATGTTAAAAAACTTCTCCGCACCAAGATCAGCACCAAATCCAGCTTCCGTAACTACGTAATTTGATAATGAAAGGCCCATTTTTGTGGCTAAGATGGTATTGGTCCCCTGCGCGATGTTGGCAAACGGTCCTCCATGAATAATCGCCGGATTTTTTTCCAAGGTTTGAACCAAATTAGGCTTAATAGCATCTTTCAACAAAATAGCCATAGCATTTTCAGCCTTTAAGTCCCTTGCAAAAACTGGTTTCTTAGCATAAGTAAAACCAATAAAAATATCACCCAACCTTTCCTTCAAATCCTTAAACCCAGTTGCCATGCATAAAATTGCCATAACTTCGGAAGCAGGAGTAATATTAAAACCATCTTCCCTGGGCACACCATTTGCTGTTCCTCCCAGCCCAATTGTTATTTGTCTGAGCGACCTGTCATTCATATCTATAACCCTTTTCCAAAAAATTGTCCTTGGATCCAAATTCAAATTATTTGGAGACTGTAGATTATTGTCTATCAAAGCTGATAATAAATTGTTTGCTTTTTCAATGGCATTAAAATCGCCCGTAAAATGAAGATTGATATCCTCCATAGGGACTACCTGAGAATAACCTCCTCCGGCTGCTCCTCCCTTTATTCCAAAAACCGGTCCTAATGAGGGCTCTCTTAAAACCACCATTGCCTCTTCACCGATTTTATTCAAGCCTTCTACAAGGCCAATTGACACCGTCGTTTTTCCTTCACCTGCAGGTGTTGGAGTTAAGGCCGTGACCAATATTAGGTTATTGTCCTCGATCTTTGTTTCATCAATAAGATGCAAGGGTAATTTTGCTTTATATTTTCCATATAACTCCAAATCATCTTCATTAATTTTGAGTTTTTCAGCGATTTCCTTAATATGTACGAGCTCAGTATTTTGAGCAATATCAATGTCTGTTTTATATTTCATTTTATCGTTTCATTTAACTAGCTAATTTAGTAAATTTTATAAGGAATCCTATATGTAAAATAGGTTCAAAATTTCAGGCTTATTTCTTTTAAAGCTAAATCTTTTGAGTATATTTGCCCGATTATAGAAAAAAAGATTATTTAAATAAAATAAGGAATGCAAAACAAGGGACTAATTAGATTATTTGCAATCATTTTAAGTGTGGTATGTTTATACCAGTTGTCATTTACATGGTTTGCGAAAAATGTTGAGAATGATGCTGTTACCTATGCAGAAACAAAAACCGATAGTGCTGATTCAAAAGAATCAATCCGCTTGCAAAAGCAATATTTAGATTCTGTCGCCAACACTACAGTATTGGATTTAGGCTTTACTGACTTTACTTATAATGATGTCAAAGAAAAAGAGATCAATTTAGGTCTTGACCTTAAAGGTGGTATTAATGCGACATTGGAAGTATCAGTAAAAGACATTTTATACGGCCTATCAAACAAATCAAAAAACGCTGTCTTTAATGAAGCCTTGATTAATGCGTCCATAGCTCAAAAAGATAGCGATAAGGATTATATACAATTATTTTACGAAGCTTTTGAAGCAGCAAGTAAGGGAAGCATAAAATTAAGTGATCCAAGTATTTTTGGCAATAAATCTTTAAAGGACAAGATTAATTTTAAGATGTCTGATGAAGATGTTAAACCAATTTTACAAGAAGAAGTTAAAGGTTCTATCAACACGGCTTTTGAAGTTCTACGTAGCAGAATTGACCGTTTTGGCGTTACCCAACCAAATATCCAAAGAATAGGTGAATCAGGAAGAATTCTTATCGAATTACCTGGTGCAAGAGATATTGATCGTGTAAGAAGACTTTTACAGAGCACTGCAGAATTACAATTTTGGGAAGTGTATACAAACCAGGATTTGGCCCAATTCTTTTTTTCTGCTAATACAAAACTTGCAGAATTATTAAAATCGGAAGAAACTGAAGTTGCGAAAGATACAGCAGCCGTTATAGATGAAGAAATTGACGACCTGTTAGGGGAGGTAAAAGACTCTGTTGATATTAAGGCCACCAATCCACTTTTCAGTATATTATATGTAAGGTTTCCTCAGGCTCAAAACGATATTAGTTCAATTATAGCTTCAGCCAATGTAAAAGATACGGCTACTATAAATGAATACCTTGCCATGAAAGAGGTGAGAGCTTTATTATCTAACGATCAAAAATATGCGAAATTTGCATGGGATGCAAAGGCAACAAATGACATCATCAACTTCTATGTACTTAAATCAAATAGAAATGATGAGGCTCCTATACAGGGAGATGTTATTTCGGATGCACAACAGGTGTTTGACCAGTTAGGAGCGAATCCTGAGGTAAGCATGACAATGAATAGTAGAGGAACAAAGCAATGGGCTAAAATGACCACTGAAAATGTTGGTAAATTTGTTGCCGTTGTTCTTGATGACTTTGTGTATTCTGCTCCTCGTGTTAACGATGCCATCACAACAGGTAGAACATCTATTTCTGGACAATTTACAATTGACGAAGCTCAGGATTTAGCCAATGCGCTTAAATCAGGTAAATTACCTGCAGCAGCTAGAATTATTCAAGCAGACGTTGTTGGGCCTTCATTGGGTCAGGAAGCAATTGACAGCGGTACTTACTCCTTTATTATTGCCTTGATTATCGTATTATTATGGATGTTATTTTACTATGGCAAAGCTGGTATATTCTCTGATATTGCCTTGGCTTTAAACATACTCTTTATTTTTGGTGTTTTAACATCTTTTGGCGCCGTTCTTACCTTACCAGGTATTGCCGGTATTGTTTTGACCATAGGTATGTCAGTAGATGCTAACGTACTGATCTATGAAAGAATTAAGGAAGAATTAAACAAAGGTAAAGGCCTGAAAGAATCAGTCAACGACGGATTTGGAGGTGCACTTTCATCAATTCTTGATGCTAACGTCACAACCTTATTGACAGGTATGATTCTTTATATTTTTGGAACAGGTCCTGTAAAAGGATTTGCAACAACCTTAATGATTGGTATTGTAACCTCTCTATTCTCAGCTATTTTTATTACTAGACTTTTAATTGAATGGTATATTAATAAAGAGAGTAAGCTTACTTTCAATACAAATATTACTAAGAACTGGTTTAAAAACATCGATATAGATTTTCTTAAGAAAAGAAAGATGGCCTTAATGATTTCAGGAATAATTCTGATTATAGGTCTTGGTTCGTTATTTACAAATGGATTGAATTACGGAGTTGATTTCAAAGGGGGAAGAACCTATACGGTAAGATTTGTAGACAATGTGAGCCCACCGGCAGTGGCGAATAGTTTAAAAGATGCTTTCGAAAGTTCTCCTGAGGTAAAAACTTTTGGTTCTGCCAACCAATTGAAAATCACTACAAAATACAGAATTGATGACAACGGAATTGAGGTGGATGATGAGATTCAAATGCTATTATATGATGGTGTAAAGACTTATTTACCGGAAGGCATCAGCTTTTCAGAATTCAAAGGAGCAGATAACGACTTAAAAATCGGTATTATGGAATGGACAAAGGTTGGTCCTACCATTGCGGATGATATTAAACAGAGTGCTTTATGGGCTATCATTGGTTCCTTGATCGTTGTGTTTCTTTATATCCTAATCCGATTTAGAAAATGGCAATACAGTTTGGGAGCGGTTATGGCTGTTTTTCATGATGTATTAATTGTATTATCAATTTTCTCGCTCTTCTATAAAATCTTACCTTTTGACATGGAAATTGGCCAATCCTTTATTGCGGCTATTCTTACCGTTGTGGGTTACTCTTTAAATGATACAGTTGTTATCTTTGACAGGATTCGTGAATTCAACAATAAACATCCGAATTGGGTATTTTCAAGGACTGTAAATACTGCTCTTAGCAGTACTTTGGGTAGAACGATAAATACTTCATTAACTACCTTGATCGTATTGTTAGCCATATTCCTATTTGGCGGAGATTCAATTAAAGGATTTATGTTTGCCTTGATCATAGGTGTTATTGTAGGTACTTACTCATCTTTGTTTATTGCTTCTCCGATCATGTATGACACCACTGAAAAGTTTGGAAAGAAGCAGCTAAAAAAATAATAATTATCCTTAACCGGGATATTTGATTGAGATTTAAAAAACCTTTTAGGAGATAATTCCTAAAAGGTTTTTAGTATTTTTGCATTCTCATTTTCAAATGAACTTAGCGTCTTAGCTTTATTTGATAAAAATCAGTGAATTAGCAATGAACAGTATACAATTACATGACAAGCATTTTGTTCCTTTTATTTCAAAAGAAAAGATAGATCAATATGTTGAATTCCTAGCTGAGCAAATTGCGAATGATATGGAAGCAAATGAGGTTCCTATCTTCATTGGAATACTTAATGGATCTTTCATCTTTGCAGCTGATTTTGTTAGAAAATACCCGAATAGTTGCCATATTACTTTTGTGAAAATGGCATCCTATGAAGGGACAAATACTTCTGGTAAGATCAAACACCTAGTGGGGATTAATGAAGATTTGGAAGGGAAAACAGTTGTTATTTTGGAAGATATCATTGACACCGGTAATACCTTGGCTGAAATCTACGAGGTCTTCAGAGATAAAAATGTAAAGACCTTAAAAATTGCAACACTATTCTTCAAACCAGATATATTCAGAAAAGAATTACCCATTGATTATATTGGTAAATCAATAGAAGACAAATTCATTGTTGGCTATGGCCTTGATTATGATGGTCTTGGAAGAAATCTTCCGGATATTTACAAGTTGAAAGAATAAATTGATCTCGATGACAAACTTAGGAGAAAGTAAATCCTGATAAAAATAAATTGAAATGAAAAACATAGTCTTATTCGGACCCCCGGGCGCTGGAAAAGGGACTCAAGCTGAGTTCTTAAAAACCAAATACGATTTGATTCATATTTCAACTGGTGACGTGTTTAGATATAATATCAAAAATGAAACGGAACTGGGCTTACTGGCCAAATCATTTATGGATAAAGGCAACCTGGTACCTGATGAGGTGACTATTGACATGCTAAAAGCCGAAGTCAACAGGAATGCAGCTGCCAATGGGTTTATATTTGACGGATTTCCCCGAACTGAATCTCAGGCAAAATCTCTTGACATATTTCTGGCTAAAAAAAATACCGGAATCGATGGTATGATAGCGTTAGAGGTTCCTGAAAATCTTCTTGTAGAAAGGCTTTTGAATAGAGGAAAAACAAGTGGGCGAAGCGATGATCAGGACGAAAGCAAAATTAGAAATCGATTTAACGAATATGAATCGAAAACTGCCATTTTAAAAAATTATTATCAAAATCAGGATAAGTATTTTGGTGTTGATGGTGTTGGATCTATTGAAGACATCACAGCAAAACTGGAAAAAGTAATAGACAAACTTAGCAAGTCTGCAAAATAAATGAATTAACGCTCTTTATAAACCCTTAGATGACTGAAGGAAATTTTGTTGATTATATTAAAATCTGGGCCTCTTCAGGAAATGGAGGTAAGGGATCTGTGCATCTTCACAGGGAAAAATATATAACCAAAGGTGGCCCTGACGGAGGTGATGGTGGCCGTGGCGGTCATATCATTCTTAGAGGTGATAAGAACTTATGGACCCTTTTTCATCTTAAATTCAAGAAACACTTCAGGGCCGAGCAAGGTGGTGGTGGCAGTAAAAGTAAAAGTACTGGGAAAGACGCAGAAGATATTTATGTTGACGTACCACTAGGAACCATTATAAGAGATGGTGAAACCCAGGAAATTTTATACGAAATAACCAATCATCAACAAGAAATTATTCTATGTGAAGGAGGTAAAGGTGGAAGGGGAAACTGGCATTTTAAAACATCCACGAATCAAACACCGCGCTATGCCCAACCAGGAATTGAAGGCGTCGAAGGCTGGTTTCAACTTGAATTAAAACTTTTGGCAGACGTAGGACTGGTTGGCTTTCCCAATGCAGGGAAATCAACGCTCTTATCAGTTGTCACATCGGCCAAACCCAAAATTGCCGATTATGAATTCACAACTTTAAAACCAAACTTGGGAATTGTTGAATACCGTGACTATAAAAGTTTTGTCATGGCAGATATCCCTGGAATAATTGAAGGTGCAGCAGAAGGAAAAGGATTAGGTCATAGGTTTTTGAGGCATATTGAAAGGAATTCAACCTTATTATTCCTAATAAGTGCAGACGGCAAGAATATACAGGATGAGTACAATATTCTGTTGAACGAACTTAAAAAGCACAATCCTGAACTCTTAGATAAGGACAGACTTTTGGCAATTTCTAAATCTGATCTACTCGATGACGAATTAAAGCAGGAATTGCTGCAAGAAATCCCTAAGGATTTACCACATGTTTTTATATCGTCAATGGCACAAACAGGTCTTACCGAATTGAAAGACAAACTTTGGGACATGTTAAATGACTAAATAAAATAAATTGATTTTCTAATTTTCATTTCGGTGAATTTCTTTAGATATTTTTACTTTTTTATTCAATTTTTTCCAATACATTTTATAAAATAAATTAGGTGAGGTTTTTATCTTACTTTCCTCAATTACACGTAACCACTTATTCAGCATCTCATTATTTTTATTAAATGAAAAGTTGGTGAACGCATAGTTCTTATTACCTTTCTGATAAACTTCTTGCAATAATTGTTCTTCTATTTTATTACTGTCCTTTTGTATAATTTTACTTCTTGTTTTATAATCTTTTATGATCTCTCTATGTAAAACTTCATGTTTCCACCAAAAAGAGTTTTTATGAAAACCTGTTGGAGTTTGATCACCTACGTTAGGCAAAACCTGGTCCATAAACCAAACAGGTTTAAATATAGAAATGCATGGGGCTGAACTCGCAGTAATCCAAACAGTAGGGTCCTTTTCTGTTAGATGAACGATCATCGAACCCGTGGTTTGTGAAGCATTTCGAGTAATCGAATTTCCGGCATGTGCACAAATCGTATTTCCTAACAAAGGTTTTGAAGGCTGAAAGCTTTGAGAATTATGATCTCTCAAATGTTCGATTGCTGATTTTATACTGATTTTTTGATAATTGTTTTTTAAGATCTCAACAGCACGATTTTGACGTTTCTTACATGCTGAAAATGTTGTGTATATAAAATCTGAAAAAGCAAAAGCAAAATTAAACTCTCCTTTTATCCATTTTTTTTTATGAGCAAAAGCAATTGCCTCGGGATGAATTTCATCATAATCGGATCCAATGGTTAAACCGTTACTGATAGCATAATAATCTTCAACTTTTTTAGCTGCCCAATATTTACCTGCAGTTTCCAAAACCCATGCCTCTTTTTTATCAGCAATTAGGAAACTATTATGATAAGTAAAATTTTTATCTTCATAACCACAAAGCCCTCCCTGACCAAATTGCTGCAACAAATCAATAATGGCCTGTTTTGCAGCATTTGCTGAATCAGATCGTTCTAATGCCAAACGCAATAAATCCATCCCTGTTAAAACACCTTCTTTTTTTACTTTTAATTTGGTGAATACAGCTTCATTACCAATAACTACTCCTTTTGTATTAACTCCCATTTCAGCACCCCACATCCAAAACGGGCGGCTTAGAATTACACCATATGTTTGTTCAACCTGTGGTATTTTAAGGTAAGTACATCTTAAGGTTGAATTTTTTGGATATTTCTTAGCCGGATGATATTCTATGATTTGCTCTTCATTAGCTTCACGATCACTGTTTTTCCCAAAAATAACTGACCCATCATATGTAGCCTTAGGCAAAGCAATAAAAGTATCACACATAACTTCTTAATCTTGTAATCCTAAGTAAAGGATTATGATATTATCGTTTAATTTTACCTGGTAATATAAATTCGTATTGTTTTCTAAAGATATTGATAGTCATCCATCTATCCATCCTCCGCAATCCCAAAAACAATTGCCAGATAAATTTATCGTTTTGGTAATATTTATCAATTTCCTTTTTAGTAATTTTCTCAATTCCTTCAGGCAAAAAATTATTGGCATTATTCATTGATTTTGGTATCAATTCTTCTTTTCTTTCTTTAACGAGGTTGGCTAATATATCCAAATAAACCTCATGCAAATTGTAGTATCGGTCCATCACTTCTTGCAAAAAGAAACTTCTAATCATCCATCGCAATGCTTTTGGTGTGCTATTTAATAACAATTCCGGGTTCAATTGTTCTTTACCGAAAAGTTTAAACAACGGGGTACTTGTATCAAAGAACAGGAGTTTACCATTGACCATGGCCCAGTTAGAAACCTGCCCGTCTATAGATAATTCAACCTTGTCTTTATTTTCTTGATTGAACAGATATACTTTTTTAATCTCTTTAAAAATATCTAGCAACATTAATAGGTTTTCTT
Source organism: Flavobacteriaceae bacterium (assembly GCA_030618945.1). GTDB lineage: Bacteria > Bacteroidota > Bacteroidia > Flavobacteriales > Flavobacteriaceae > Lutimonas. The sequence goes on along the minus strand of JAUXCI010000032.1, from coordinate 6,037 downwards.
CTTCTGATTGAATTTGTAATTTATTTTGACATAGATCCTCCTTTTTAATTTCTTCCTGAGCCACGTATAAAACAACTCTTTTACCTTTAACTACCCTTGAAAAATCACCAGGTAGATCTATACCTATACCCTTTAAATAATCAGTGTATCTTATATAATTATTTATGTAAGACTTTGTCTGTTTAATGGTTTCAAACAACGGTAAGCGCTTGAAAATCCAGTTGGAAATTCCTTCAATTTTAAATATGGATGAGATCTCTCCAAAACCAATAACTTTTGCCGGTATTCTTGACCTCTCCGGGAATTGAGGATTTAAACCCAGTTCAAAATCCTCTAAAAACTCTTCTGTTATAATTTGAGACATACTATCTTATTGAAGAAGTTTTTCTTTTAATTTAATCATTGGATGTAATATTTTGGCTTGTTTTAAAGCCTTGTCAAGTTTTCTTATAACAAGATCCATATCTTTTTCTGCCATAATTAATGGTGGCAAAAATTGTACAACCGATGTATCATTATTGGCGTAAATAATCAATAGGTCGTTATCATAAGCTGTTTTGGTCAACAGGGGTCCTGCAAGTTCATCTTTTAATACTAAACCCATCATTAATCCTTTTCTCCTAATTCCAATAAAATATTTATGATGTTTTTGTTGTAATTTTTCCAATTCTTTCTGGAAGACTTCTGATAATTGATTAACATTTGCCAAAAATTCGGCAGTCGAAGATATTTCTAAAACCTTTTTTGCAACAACACTTCCTAATTCAGCTCCCCCTGATGTTGAAATATGGATAAATGGATCATTATGAAAAACAGTTTCCAATTTCTTATCAATAACGGTGGCACTCATTGGATATATTCCTCCTGAAAGGCCTTTTGCTAAAACTACTATATCCGGAATAACATCGAAATGTTCAAAAGCCCATAATTTTCCTGTTCGTCCTAAACCTGCCTGAACCTCATCTAAAATCAATAAAGCTCCTGCTTTTTCACAATTATTTTTTATTTCTTTTAAATAATTTTCTTCAGGTAAAGGCATACCTAAAGTTGCCGGAATTGTTTCCAGGATCATAGCGGCTACATCATTTTGCAAAACACTTTTTATAGCATCCAAATCGTTAAAAGGCACCTGAATAAAATTTGGTGAATCCAATAAAAAAGGGCTCCGATATTTAGCGTCACCGGTTTGCAAGGATAATCCTGTATGCCCATGATAACCACCATAAACAGAAATGATCTTTTTGCGATTGGTATAACTCCTTGCAACTTTTATGGCAAGATCGATCGCTTCACCTCCACTCACTCCAAAAATTGTATAGTCAAGATCTCCTGGCATTAATTCGGCTATTTTGGCTGCCAATTCTGCTCGAGATTTACTTATTAAATGGTGATTTCCAATATCATAATGATTCAATTGCTCTTTTAGCAATGCACTGATTTCTTGGTTTCTATGCCCTAAATTAAAAACACCTCCGTTTGAATGTAAGTTAAAAAGCTTTTTCTTTCCGTCAATATCATACAACCATGGGCCTTCACGATGACCCATAACAAAATCCATTTTGTATTTCTTGAAGAAATCAACTTTACCGGAAGAAACATGATCATGGAATAATTTAATTATTCTTTTTTTTTCGTCAGAAGATTTGTTTTTATTATAAAGCATGTTCTTATTTTATAGTAAATAACCCTTCCAATATTTTTTCTATGTTATAAAAAAAAATTATAATTATTATTAAAATTACCAATAAAATAATAGCCCTTTTATAGTTGGGTTTTTTGCGTTTGATAAATTTGGCGTCGGTCATAACTATTCCTTTGGCAACATCTAAATTACCTTTTTTTCAGCCTTTAAGCAAATAAATACAGCTGTATTCAACCCTTTTATCAGGAATTATTTTAGTAGAATTGCCCCCCTTAATATAATGCGTCATTCTTTTTTATGATCCACCTTTCTACCACGCAGCATTTCTCTTTTACCAGGTGGGCCCGGAAGTCTTTCAACCTCAAATCCTACCGATTGCATTGCTCTTCTTACACTTCCCTTTGCAGAATAAGTTACAAGTATTCCATTATTTCTTAAAGCTGCGTACATCTTCTTAAAAATTGCCTCAGTCCATAACTCGGGTTGTACACGGGCTCCAAATGCATCAAAATAGATAAGGTCAAAATTTTGTGACTGGTCAAAGCTTTCAAACTTAAGGACTCTTTTGTGCAACAAAAAATTATTCTGTATTTCTACCTTGCAATCCCATTCAGCTTCCAGAATTCGATGATAAAATGTTTTGAATTTTTCAGCTTCCAACTGTCTAAGATGATTCAATTTCAAAATGGTTTCGAGTGTTAATGGATAAGCCTCCAAACCTACATATTCAACGTTTAATCCTCTTCGTTGAGTTTCTAAAAAACTAATCATGCAATTCAGGCCTGTCCCAAATCCCATTTCTAGAATACTGATATTATCACCATCGGCAAATAGATCCAATCCACTTCTTATAAATACATGATATGCTTCCTGTATTGCGCCATGCTTGGAATGATAATTTTCATCCCATTCTGGTAAATACAGACTCATAGAGCCATCACCCGTTTTAATAATTTCTTTTTCCATTTCGCTTAGAATCGGTGTAAAGTTACTCAATTCAGGGTTTGAGTATAATTTTTATCCAATTAATCATTTTTTAAGCTATAATAAGTATTTTTGCTATAAAATAATCATGAAATGAGCTTAGAAGTTAGCCAAAAAATCAGTGTTGAGAAAATCGCGAAATCCAAGATCGATCAAGTGGATTTCAATGAACTACCGTTTGGGCAGATCTATTCAGATCATATGCTTGTATGCGACTATGAGGATGGTAAATGGCAGCTGCCAAAAATCGTTCCTTATCAAAATATTAGTCTTGATCCGTCTGCTAAAATTTTTCATTATGGTCAATCTGTATTTGAAGGTATGAAGGCCTATAAAGATGAACAGGATGACATCTGGCTTTTTAGACCCTTAGATAATCAAAAACGACTGAACATTTCGGCGAAAAGACTCGCTATGCCTGAACTTCCTGAATCTTATTTTATGGAAGGACTCGAAGCTTTGCTATTGTTGGAAAAAGATTGGATCCCAACTACTAAAAATAGTTCACTTTATATTAGGCCATTTATTTTTGCCTCAGGTAATGGTTTCCATGCTTCTCCTTCAGATAAGTATAAATTTATTATTGCCTGTTCTCCCTCAGGACCTTATTTTGGAGGTGAATTAAAGGTTTTGATTGAACAAAAATACTCCAGATCAGCTAATGGAGGTGTTGGCTATGCAAAAGCGGGGGGTAATTATGCCGGGCAGTTCTATCCCACTAATTTGGCCATTCAAAAAGGTTATCATCAAGTTATCTGGACCGATGATACCACGCATGAAAACATCGAAGAAGCCGGAGCGATGAACATATTTATTCGCATAGGGGATACATTGATAACTGCACCAACAAGTGATAGAATTCTTGACGGAATCACCAGAAAAAGTATTATTAAAATTGCCAAAGACCAAGGTATTGCTGTTGAAATCAGAAACATCTCTGTGCACGAGATTGTAGAAGCGCATAACAATGGCATTTTAAAAGAAATGTTTGGCGCTGGAACAGCTGCTGTAATATCTCCTATTGATGCTTTTGGTTACCAGGATAAAGATTATATGCTTCCAAAAATGGAAGACTCTTATGCAAACAAACTAAAAAAACAAATTACTGATATTCAATACAATAAATCCGAAGATAAATTTGGATGGCGTTATGGGGTGAAGTAAGCTTTTATTCACGGCCTAACTTTTATTAAGACCGTGAATTTTTATCCCTCTAATTGGGAATCAGTTTTAAGAATTGATTCAATATTAGGTTTGAAATAATTCGGACCTTTCATTACTTTTCCATCTTCACGATAAATCGGAGTACCATCTGCTCCCAGCTTGCTCATATTACTTCGTTGGATCTCATTAAAAACCTCTTCTATTTTGTGCTGCATTCCATGTTCCAATATGGTTCCACATAAAATATAGAGCATGTCACCCAACGCATCTGCCACTTCAACCAAGTCATTGTTTTCAGCCGCTTCCAAATATTCTTTATTCTCCTCGTCCATAAGATCAAACCTAAGTTTTAACTTTTGCAAAGATAAACTGGCTACCGGGCTCTGTTGAATCCCAAGCCCAAATGCTTCATGAAATTCCTGAACTGCTTTAATTTTGTTCTTCATACTAGCTTATAAAAATTTAACTAAGATCTGAGGTGGAAGAATTCTCATCAAAATTGCAACTAAGCTCCACCTTTTGGTTATGTATGCCTTTCTTTTTTTCTTTTGTATGGCCGTATAGATCTGTTTAACGGCTTTATCCAAAGGGGCCATCCAAAATGTTGGTCCCGTAATAATGTCTGTATCTACGTAGCCAGGAAGGATATTTGTAATATAAATCTTTGCCTTTTTTGTTCGCTTGGCTTTCATCCACAAAGATTCCATATAGTTGGACTGAAAGGCTTTTGAAGCATGATAAGCCGGAACGTGTCTGTTTCCAACCAAAGAGGCTATTGAAGTAATACTGACTAAATGACCAAAACCCTGGTTCTTAAAATAATTATAAGATAACTGATAGATTCTTGATGCCCCTAACACATTGGTCTCCAGGGTTGGTAAATCTTTCTCCCAATCCAAATCAAAGTTATTTTCTCCGATTCCGGAATTGTGAATTATAAGGTCTACTTTTTCAAAAATATCAGGAAGTTCGTCGAAAACCTTGACGCTATCATCGAGGTCAGTTATGTCATGTTGCCTGATATAATAGTGATCAGGATTTTCGCTCTTTAAAGACTGCAATTTTTCAATTCTTCGTCCTGTGATTAGCACTTTGTAACCATTCAAAAACAAAATTTTTGCTAATTCCTTTCCTATTCCCGATGTAGCGCCAAAAACGATCGCATTTTTACCCATATTATCTTACCTTTGTCGCCATAAATATAACTAAAATGTTTAGTAAAGGACAACTTATATTCGGACTGATATTCGCAATTGTATTCATCATACTGATGGTATGGAGCTATAGAAAGGACGTAAAATTGCATAGGTTATATTATAAAAAAGTTTGGATTGTAGCGCTGGGTATTTTTTTGGCTGTTAGCTTATTTGCCACAATTACTTTTTGGCTTCATTAATTTATGCTTTCTACTGTATTTTCAACAGCAACGATTTTATACAATTTATCACTTGGTCTAATTCTGAAATCAAGTCGAATCGTAATATTGTCTCCTTTTTTAGCAAATTTTCCTTCCGTATCATTAACGTACATTTCTTCTATCACAGATTCCTGTGCTCCTGTTGTGGGACCAGTTATCAATATCTTATCCCCTACTTTGAGATCAAAAGCTTCTATTTTGAATTCCCCAATATTAGCCTTAGGGAAAAAATGCACTCCTTTACCAATATATACTTTCTTTTGTGTAGCGTGAGAACCTGAACCCTTGCTCCATTCTCCTAACTTTTGGCCTAGATAATAACCGTTCCAAAACCCACGGTTATATACCTTTTCCAATTCCAGCATCCAACCTATCACCTTTTCCTTATCATAGGTTCCTTCAGCTAAGGCGTCTATAGCCGCTCTATACGATTTAATAACATTCGCGACATATTCAGGAGCACGACCTCGACCTTCTATTTTCAATACTTTTATACCGGCATCTGCTACCTGATCCAGGAAGTCAATGCTACACAAATCTTTTGGAGACATAATATATTCATTGTCAAGTTCCATCTCAAAACCTGTTTCCTGATCAATTACAGTATATTTCTTTCTGCAATTCTGTTTACAGGCCCCTCTATTTGCCGAAGAGTTAGCCGAATGCAAACTCATATAGCATTTACCCGAAACGGCCATACAAAGTGCGCCATGTCCAAATATTTCGATTTCAATCAATCTTCCTGCGGGTCCTTTGATCTGAACCTTTTCAATTTGTTCTGTTATTTTCTTTACTTGGCGCAAACTCAATTCTCTACTCAACACTATGGT
>JAUXCI010000015.1 GCA_030618945.1 Flavobacteriaceae bacterium | reverse complement strand
GTACAAATATCGGCATCATCCCAAATTGGAATAAAATGAGCAATTCCGCTTTTTTCGTATTGAGTAGTGCCCGTTGGGAAGGTTCCGTCTACTGGGAACGCACTAACTGGTAATTCATCACCTCTACCTGCAAGGATCATTTCAAGTACCTCAGTTACAAAACCTTCAGGAGCATTTGTCATAGCAGATACAAATTGTTTACTGCTGGTCACTTTATTAGGGTATTCAACAAGCTCAAGATTTTCAAGAGATTTATCTACGGCGTTAAAGTTCATTTGAACAACTTTTTCTCCTTTATGAGAATAAGATTTAACAATGGCATCCTTAATCTTTTGAATCGCCTCATCTTTTGGTAGAATTCCTGAAATAGCGAAGAAGCATGTTTGAAGAACTGTGTTGGTTCTTTTTCCAAGATTTGCATCCTGTGCTACTTTAGAAGCATCAACGATATAGAATTTCACATCATTTTCTATAAGGTTTTTTTGCATTTTCCCGGGAAGTTTATCCCAGATTTCATCCTTGGAAAAAGGAGAATTCAACAAGAAGGTTCCTCCTTTTTTAAGGTCATTAATCATATCGTATTTTTCGATAAAATTGAATTGATGACTTGCAATAAAATCAGCTTTTTCAATAAGATACGAGGAGTGAATAGGTTCCGGTCCAAATCGCAAATGCGATATGGTCTGTGCTCCTGCTTTTTTGGAGTCATAAACGAAATAACCCTGAACGAAGTTGTCGGTTGTTTCACCAATTATTTTGATGGAGTTTTTGTTCCCCCCTACTGTACCATCTGATCCAAGTCCGTAGAACATACAGTTAAAAGTTGTTCTTCTTACTTCGAAGTCAGGATCAACAGTCAAGCTGGTATGTGTAAGGTCATCATTAATACCTACAGTAAAATGGTTCTTAGGTTTGTCTTTTAATAATTCATCATAAATACCTTTTACCATTCTAGGAGTAAATTCTTTGGATGACAAACCATATCGACCACCTGTTATTTGAGGAATGGTTTCACCACTTTCCATATAGGCAGTTATAACATCCATATATAAAGGTTCACCAATACTTCCTGGTTCTTTTGTTCTGTCAAGAACAGCAATTTTTTTAACCGTTTTAGGTAGATTATCGATAAAATCCTTAACAGAGAATGGTCTGTATAATCTTACAAACAAGGCTCCTACTTTTTCTCCATCTTGAACCATCTTTTCAAGTGTTTCCCAAACAGGTCCTTCACCAGAACCCATAATAATGGTTACTCTTTCTGCTTCAGGGTGTCCTACATAGTTGAATAGATCATATCTACGGCCTGTGTGCTCATAGAATTCGTCCATTACGTCCTGAACAATTCCAGGTACTTTGTCATAATAACTATTGGCAGCCTCTCTGGCCTGGAAAAATACGTCAGGATTCTGAGACGTCCCTCTAATCACAGGATTGTCAGGGTCCAATGAATGTTTTCTGTGGGCCATGATTCTGTCTTCAGGCATCATCGCTTTGATGATGTCGTCAGGAATACTGTCAATTTTAGAGATTTCATGAGAAGTTCTGAAACCATCGAAGATATTCATAAATGGAATTTGTGATCTCAAAGTAGCCACTTGAGATATGAGCGCAAAATCCTGAGCTTCTTGTACTGATCCTCCAAACAACATGGCAAAACCCGTTTGTTTGGCCGCCATTACGTCACTATGGTCACCAAAAATGGATAAAGCATGAGTGGCTACGGTTCTGGCAGCAACATGAATAACTGTAGGTAGCAATTCCCCAGCCATTTTATACATGTTCGGAATCATAAGTAATAAACCCTGTGAAGCCGTAAAAGTCGTGGTTAGTGCCCCGGCCTGAAGAGAACCGTGTACGGCTCCTGCAGCACCACCTTCACTTTGCATTTCAACGATGCGTGGTACATTTTCCCAAATATTGGTTTGTTCTTTAGAGCTATAGAGGTCTACGTGCTCACCCATTGGAGATGCAGGCGTGATCGGGTAGATGGCGCATACTTCATTCGTTTTATGTGCTATTCTGGCAACCGCCTCATTGGCATCACAAATTATTTTTTTAAATTGCTGTTTCATTTTTTTAGATAGTTTATAAATATGTGACAAGTTTCAGTTCATATAAATCACTACGATGGGTAGGTGATTTTTTCTGGGGTAAAATTAAAGTATACGAAACTTTTAAATTATGACATAAGTCATAGGGCCAATTGCTGAGTATAAAACAAAAAAAAGAGCATTTGATTTTCAAATGCTCTTTTAAAATTTAGGTAACTAAATTTCTATTCTCCGTGTAGCCAACCTTTTTTTGCGAGTAACTGTTCTTCAGTCTCCACATGACCTTCATCAAGGATACAACAATCAACAGGGCATACAGATGCGCATTGTGGTTCATCATGGAATCCTTTACACTCAGTACACTTATCTGTTACGATAAAATAAAACTCATCGCTTACCGCTTCGTTTTCAGCATCCGCATCTACCTCTCTACCATCAGGTGTTGAGACAGTTCCGCTCAAAGAAGTTTCATCAGAATAAGACCATTCACTATCTGGTTCGTAGATTGCGTTGTTTGGGCATTCAGCAACACATGCGTCACAATTGATACATTCGTCTGTTATAATTATAGCCATTTTTCTAAAATTTAAAATTTGAATGGACAAAGTTAAAGAATTAAAATCCAATAAATTTCAAAACAAATAAAATTTAGAATTATTCCAAATAAGACTTTTTGATAATTTTTTTGTGCAACATAAATCACACATTGACAAATGTCATGAATTGAGATTCCAGAGTAGGCTAATTTTATCGCCCATAAGAATGGCTTTACATAAATTTGATTAAATTTAACGAAAATATACTGTGATGAATATTGATAAAACAGAACCAATGATTAAAGGGGTTGAATCTCTTAGTGCAGTGGTGATAAGATTTGTGGGGGACTCTGGTGATGGGATGCAGCTAACAGGCACACAGTTTACTGATACATCCGCAATGTTTGGCAATGATGTTGCTACCTTTCCAAATTATCCTTCTGAAATAAGGGCTCCACAAGGAAGTCTTTATGGAGTATCAGGATTTCAGGTACATATCGGAAGTGTAGAAATAAGTACTCCGGGTGATGATCTGGATCTACTGGTGGCAATGAATCCTGCCGGTTTGAAGACCAATTTCGCCTCGGTTAAACCGGGCCATACGATTATAGTGGATGCTGATTCTTTTACTAAAAAGAATCTTCAGAAGGCTGAGTATGACTCTAATCCTTTAGAAGACGGTTCCCTTGATAATTACAGGTTAATAGAAGTTTCAATGACCTCAATGACCAAGGAGGCACTCAAGGACCTTGGATTGGATAATAAATCCATTACAAGAAGTAAGAATATGTTTGCTTTGGGAATTGTTTATTGGATGTATAACCGTGACATAAATCATACCTTGAATTTTTTCGAACAAAAATTCAAATATAAACCTACCGTAGCTGCGGCCAATGCCAAGGTATTAAGAGCAGGCTTTTACTATGCCGAAACGTTGGAATTAATACCCAATGCCTATAAAATTGCACCTTCTACAATGCCTAAAGGGACTTATAGGATCATAAACGGGAACATGGCTACTGCCTGGGGATTTCTGGCTGCCGCTGAAAAAGCAGGTTTGGAACTTTTTTTAGGTTCCTATCCTATTACTCCGGCAACAGATATTTTACACGAATTAGTTAAACACAAAAATTTTGGCGTTAAAGCCTTTCAGGCCGAAGATGAGATTGCCGGAGTAACATCTTCCATTGGGGCCTCATTTGCTGGTGATTTGGCGATTACGACAACTTCTGGTCCGGGCTTGGCATTAAAGGGAGAAGCTATAGGTTTAGCACTTATGACAGAGCTTCCTTTAGTGATTGTTAATGTGCAAAGAGGAGGGCCATCCACTGGTTTGCCAACAAAAACTGAACAATCAGACCTTTTACAGGCCATGTACGGTAGAAACGGTGAGTCGCCTGTAATCGTGATTTCAGCAAGTACGCCTGCCAATTGTTTTGATTATGCCTATGAAGCGGCAAAACTTACTCTGGAACATATGACACCCGTTATATTGCTTACAGATGGTTATATAGCCAATGGTTCGGAACCATGGAGAGTCAAATCAATTAGTGAAATGGATGACATCACGCACCGGCAAATAACTGCTGCTTCAGAAAGTGGGAATCCTTACGACAGAGATAATGACACTTTATCCAGAAATTGGGCGATACCGGGAACACCTGGACTCGAACACAGAGTTGGAGGTTTGGAAAAAGATAAAATAACAGGGAATGTTTCTTATGTTCCGGATAATCATGAGTACATGACCAATATAAGAGCAGAAAAAGTTAAACGCGTTGAAAATAGTATTCCCGATCTAAAGGCAGAATATAATGAAGAAGGAGATCTTTTGGTTATTGGATGGGGAGGAACCTATGGAAGTTTGCATTCTGCGGTAAGAAACCTTCATACAGACGGTCAAAAAATTGGTCACGCTCATTTTCATTATTTAAATCCGTTTCCAAAAAACACCCACGAGGTTTTATCGAAATTTAAAAAGGTAATAGTTTGTGAACTAAACAAAGGTCAGCTGGCATTTATCTTAAAAGGAAAATTTCCGGATATTAATTTTATGCAATACAATAAAGTTATGGGCTTACCATTTTCGGTTACTGATCTGGTAGCAAAATTCAATAATATAATTAAAGAGGATTAAGATGGAAGCTACAATTGATAAAAAATATACGTTTAAAGATTTTACTAGCGATCAGGAAGTTAGATGGTGTCCGGGTTGTGATGATTATGTCATTTTAAGATCTATGCAAAAGGCACTACCTGAAATGGGTGTTAATAGAGAAGATGTTGTATTTGTCTCTGGAATAGGGTGCTCATCCAGATTTCCATATTATATTAATTCTTATGGGATGCATAGTATTCATGGAAGGGCAGCCGCCATTTCAAGTGGCGTAAAGCTAGCCAATCCCGATCTTAGTGTTTGGATGATCACCGGCGATGGAGACAGTTTGGCTATTGGAGGGAATCATTTTATTCACCTGCTACGAAGAAATCTTGATATCAATGTTATCTTGTTTAACAATGAAATTTATGGCTTGACGAAAGGTCAGTTTTCTCCTACATCATTGATAGGTCAGAAAACAAAATCTTCACCTTATGGAAATACCCAGCCTCCGTTTCACCCGGGAGAATTAGCACTTGGAGCTCAGGCCAGGTTTTTTGCCAGATTGGGAGGAAATAGTCCTAAGGAAATGACAGCACTGTTTGTGGAAGCACAAAAATTTAAAGGGACTTCACTCATTGAAATCCTTCAGAATTGTGTTATTTTCAATGACGGATGCTTTACTCAGTTTACTGATAAAAACATAAGAGAAGACAAACAACTACATCTTGAGCACGGAAAACCGATGATTTTTGGAAAAGAGAAGAACAAAGGATTGGTTTTGAACAGACTTAAATTGGATGTGGTGACCATTGGTGAAGGAGGAATAACTCAAGAAGATATTTTGGTGCACGATGCCAAGTGTGAAGATAATACACTGCATCAAATGCTTGCTAAATTGCAATATCCTTTGGCTACCGGAATCATTAGGAGTTATGAGGATAAAACTTTTGAAGAAAGAGAAGAAGATTTAAACAAAGAGGTGAAGTCAAAATCAAATTTTTCAAAAGTAGATGAGCTGTTTTTTTCAGGGGAAACCTATGAGGTAAAATAAAATTTTGAAAAGGGTGACAATCGTCATCCTTTTTTTTTAAAACTGGGAATACATTTGTGAACTATTAAAAAAAAAATCAATTATGGGATATGAAGCTATCTTAGTATTTTTTATAGCAGGCGTTTTTTTAATCGTTCTTGCTAATTTTTTATCTAATCTGATTTCTCATAAATCGGATAATAAAGCTAAACAAGAGCCTTATGAATGTGGGGTTGAAACAATTGGCCCAACCTGGGTTCAATTCAAGGTAGGTTATTACTTGTTTGCCATTCTTTTTTTATTGTTTGATGTAGAGATCGCATTTTTAGTGCCTTGGGCAGTGGTTTATAAAGAAGTAGGAACAGTGGCCTTAGTTGAAATAATTGTGTTTTTATTTATTTTAGGATTAGGACTGTTGTACGCATACAAAAAAAGAGCCTTACGATGGGAGTAGAAAAGAAAAGATATTTAAGTCAGTTAGAAGCCGAAGGTCTGCATGAGGTTGTTCCGGATAGTTTTCCGGGCAAAGTAATCCCCGGGGGTAATGGAGGAAATATTGTGGTTACCACCCTGGATTCAGTTATTAACTGGGGTCGATCCAATTCGTTGTGGCCACTGTATTTTGGCACCAGTTGTTGTGCCATAGAAATGATGCAGACAGGAGCTCCGAAACACGATTTTTCGCGTTTTGGCTTTGAAGTAGCCAGACCTTCCGCCCGACAAGCCGATCTAATTATAATTGCAGGAACTATTGTGAATAAAATGGGACCGGTATTAAGAAGGTTGTATGATCAAATGGCCGAACCTAAATATGTTATTGCTATGGGAGCATGTGCAATTTCCGGTGGTCCGTTCTATTATAATTCCTATTCTGTAATTAAAGGTGCTGATCATGTAATTCCGGTGGATGTTTATATACCCGGATGCCCACCTAGGCCGGAATCATTATTAGAGGGGATGATCATGTTACAGAAAAAAATCAAGACTGAGAACATGAAGCATAAGATCAATCCAATTGACGGTTTTGATGAAGGAAATATTTAGCATCTAAGCATACAGATACCATGAAAAACGAAGAACTACAAAATATTATTAATGGCTTAGGAGAAAATCTGGAATTCACGGAAGAAGGATCGGAATATTTAACGCTAACGGTTTCTAAAGAACAACTTCATGCAGTTTGCAGTAAGTTAAAAACAGAACCCGATTTAAAATTTGATTATGCTTTTTGTATTACGGGAATGGACTGGGGTAAAGAATTAGGTGTTATTTATCACCTGGAATCCACCGAATTTAAACATGCTATAGTTGTAAAAGTTAAGACTGAAGACAGGGAGAATCCGAGGCTGGATTCTGTTTGTGATATATGGAGAACTGCCGAATTTCACGAAATGGAAATATTTGATTTTTTCGGAATAAAATTCAATAATCATCCAAATTTGAAACGCCTTTTCTTAACTCCTGATTGGGACGGCTATCCATTGAGAAAAGATTATGTAGACGAAGCTAATATGATTGTTAAATAAGTATTTTCATGATCAATCAAGAATTAAAAACCAGAATGAAAACGGAAGAATACTTCGTTAATATGGGGCCTCAACACCCTGCAGCTCACGGTGTTTTGCGTTTATTATTAACCATTGATGGAGAAATAATCAAAAATGTGGATCCCGATCTCGGTTATATACATCGCTCGATAGAAAAAATGTGCGAAAGAGATAGTTATCAGCAAATCGTTCACCTCACAGACAGGATGGATTATTTGTCTTCTCATATCAATAATGAGGCCGTTTGCTTAGTGGTGGAAAAAGGACTGGAATTAGAGGTTACTGATCGTGTAAAAGTGATTCGCACTATTATTAGTGAACTTACCCGTATCGCATCTCATTGCTTATGGTGGGGGGTTATGGGAATGGACCTCGGGGCATTAACTACCTATTTCTATGCTTTTAGAGATCGCGAGATGATCAACGACATTTTTGAAGAAACCTGTGGAGCGAGATTAACCATGAATTACAATATTCCTGGTGGCCTGATGTTTGATATTCATCCCAATTTTGTAAACCGAACCAAAGAATTTATCAAGCATTTTAAAACTAAAATTCCTGAATACGACCGTTTGTTGACTGGAAATGTAATTTTTGAAAAAAGAACCAAAGGTGTTGGAATTCTAACAAAAGAAGACGCTATTTCATTTGGTGTATCGGGTCCGGTTGCAAGAGGGTCTGGTTTTTCAAATGATGTGAGAAAACACGACCCATACAGCGCCTATGACCGTGTTGATTTTAAAGAAGCACTACTTACATCAGGAGATACTTACGCTAGATATCAAGTAAGAATAATGGAAATGTGGGAATCGATGTCAATTATTGAACAATTGATTGATAATATCCCGGAAGGAGATTATAAAACAGCAACTAAAGCGGTAATAAAACTGCCAAAAGGTGAATATTATCAAAGAGTTGAAACAGCAAGAGGAGAACTTGGTGTGTATGTTAACAGTACCGGAACTAAAAATCCTTATAGATTAAAATTCAGATCACCGGGATTTTCGAATTTATCAGTTTTAAACCATATTTCAAAAGGAAGTAAAATAGCCGATTTAGTAGCTACTATGGCTTCATTTGATTTTGTAATACCAGATATAGATCGCTAATATGACTAATATTTTAATGATGAATTTACCATTAAGCATAACAAAAACAATAGGTGATTGGATTTATTCTATCATGCCAGAAAGTGCGGCGACAATTACAATTTGGGTTTTAATTGCAGCAGCTTATCTAGCCTTATTTGCAGTAGCAGGATTGTATTTAGTGTTGTTAGAACGCAAAGTAGCCGCATGGTTTCAGTTGAGGTTAGGGCCAAACAGAGTGGGCCCTGGTGGAATGTTTCAAACCATGGCAGATGCCTTAAAACTGGTATCTAAAGAATTGACAAGTACAAATAGGGTTGACAAATTTTTATTCAATTTAGCACCTTATTTTGTAATTGTTTCTTCACTAATTGCAATTGGAGTTTTTCCTTTTTCAAAACAATTTCAAGCCTTTGACATCAATATTGGGCTGTTCTTTTTACTTGCAGTCTCTTCAATTGGTGTGATAGGAATTTTATTAGGAGGATGGGCAAGTAATAATAAATTTGCTTTGATAGGCGCCATGCGAAGCGGTTTACAAACCATTAGTTATGAATTATCTGTAGGCTTGTCGATGATAACTATGGTTTTATTGACAGGGTCTTTACAATTGTCGGAAATTATTGAGGTGCAAAGAACCGGTGGCTGGTTAATCGTGCAAGGGCATATTCCTGCGATAATAGCTTTTATGATTTTTATGATAGCCGGAACGGCCGAAACCAATAGAGCACCTTTTGATTTGGTAGAAGCAGAATCGGAATTAGGAGCAGGTTTTCACACAGAATATTCGGGGATGAAATTTGCCTATTTCTTTTTAGCAGAATTTATCAATATGTTTATTATTGCTTCAATAGCTGTAGTATTATTTTTTGGTGGATGGTTATCTCCTTTCGGAATTACAGAAAATATTACATGGTTCCCGGAATCTATTTGGTTTTTGATAAAAGTATTGGTAATTATTTTTGTGATGATGTGGTTTAGGTGGACTTTCCCAAGATTGCGGGTAGACCAATTATTAACCTTGGAATGGAAGTATTTATTACCAATAAATTTGGTGAATATAGTAATAATGGCAATTGTAGTTTGGTTGAATTGGATAATTTAATAAATGATAAATAACGATAATGAGTTACTTTTCAGATATATATAACGGAATAAAAACCTTGTTAACCGGAATGAGTGTTACCGGAGGTTATTTTATTCGTGCGCGAAAAGGTAGTATAACACAACAATACCCCGAGAACAGAGATACATTAAAAATGTTCGATCGGTTTAGAGGTGAAGTTGTAATGCCGCATGACGATAATAATGAACACCACTGTACCGGATGTCAGAAATGTGAAATAGCGTGCCCCAACGGTTCAATTGAGATAGTCTGGGATAGAGGAATAGATCCTGAAACCGGAAAGAAAAAGAAAAAAATAGATAAGCATATTTACCATTTATCCATGTGTACCATGTGTGGTTTATGTATCGAAGCTTGTCCGACCGATGCTATTGTATGGGCCCCGAATTACGAAAATTCTGTTTATGACAGAAGCATGCTAACAAAAGTATTGAACCAACCCGGCTCAAATGTAAAAGCAGGAATCGAAGATTAATATTATGGAAAGAATTATTTTTTATCTCATAGCCTTGATCATGATCGTTTTTGCGATCAAAGCAGTATCCAGCAGAAAAATGCTGCGCTCAGTAATATACTTACTATTCGTTTTAATTGGTATTTCCGGCATTTATTTTATGGTTGATTACTCCTTTATGGCAGCTGTACAACTCGCAGTTTACGCCGGAGGGGTTATCGTTCTTATCATATTTTCGGTACTACTGGTACATCACATAGAATTACAACTTGACGTTTCGAGTCTAAGTCAGCGAATCCTCGCAGGGGTTTTGAGTTTAGCTGGTTTGGGTTTAACCTTATTTGCCATATTTACCTATCAATTCAATCCTGTAGAAAATTCTAACACTATTGAGATTGCAGATATTGGTAGGGGTATGCTGAGCTATGAGGCTGGCGGATTTATCTTGCCTTTCGAGGTGATTAGTGTATTGTTGGTGGCCGTGATGATTGGGGCCATTGTAATAGCAAAAGGAAAGAGATTAGAACAATAAAGCAAAATTAAATGATACAGGGAATAAGCATATATGAAATTTTAACCTTGACCTCTGTCATATTTTTTATAGGGGTTTACGGCTTTCTTACAAGAAAGAATTTGATTACGATGTTACTGTCTATAGAGTTGATTTTAAATGCTTCAGCTATCAATTTTATAGTTATAAATACCTATTTGTACCCAGGAAATCTTCAGGGGGTTTTCTTTTCGGTATTTATCGTAGCTGTTGCAGCAGCAGAAACGGCCCTGGCCGTTGCAATTATAATCAATCTGTACAAACTGATTACGTCCGTTGAAGTGGAAGACACGGAAACAATGAAGTATTGAAACAATGAATTATTGAAACAATGAAATAATGTAATTATGGATTTTACCTATACCATTTTAATTCCTCTAATTCCTTTAGCCATTTTTTTGCTGTTGGGAATCAATTACAATAGGATCACACCTGCAGTTTCTGGCTGGATAGGTTCTTTGGGACTTTTCGTCTCTTTTATACTGTCTTATTACACAGCCTATCTATATTTCTTCGAGGTTGGAAAAGTAAACGAGGTGTATCAAACATTTAGTTATCATTGGAGGTGGATGAGTTTTACGGAAACGCTTCAAATTGATATGGGTGTAATGATCGATCAGATCTCAGTAATGATGCTAATAGTGGTCTCAACCATTTCTTTTATGGTTCACTTATACAGTAGAGGATATATGAAAGGGGATCCTGGATACACTAAATTCTTTGCATTTTTATCGCTGTTCACTTTTTCCATGATGGGACTTGTTTTGGCCGTGAATTTGTTTCAAATCTATATTTTTTGGGAACTGGTTGGTGTCTCATCCTTTTTATTGATAGGATATTATTATACCAAACCTTCGGCTGTAGCTGCGGCTAAAAAAGCTTTTATCGTGACAAGATTTGCCGACTTAGGCTTCTTGATAGGAATACTAATTCTTGGTTATTACGGCGGATCATTTGATTTTGCTACCCTTACAGATCCGGAAGGAAGTGCGATTGCCAATTGGGCATCAACTTCGTTTATGGGCTTATCTGTGATCACCTGGGCGTTGCTTCTTATTTTTATGGGTGGTGCCGGGAAATCAGCCATGTTTCCCTTGCATATTTGGTTGCCCGATGCTATGGAAGGACCCACTCCGGTGTCAGCCTTGATACACGCGGCAACTATGGTTGTGGCGGGTGTTTATTTGGTAGCAAGACTGTTTCCTATGTATTATTTTGTTGAAGATGGATACGCACTGAATATAGTGGCATGGGTAGGTGCTTTCTCATCTCTTTTTGCGGCTATCATTGCCCTTACACAAAATGATATCAAAAGAGTCCTGGCCTTTTCAACCATGTCCCAAATAGGTTATATGATGTTGGCTTTAGGTGTTTCCGGATATGATGGGCACGACGGGCTGGGATACATGGCCTCCATGTTCCATTTGTTTACCCACGCCATGTTTAAAGGCTTGCTGTTCTTGGCAGCAGGTTCCATTATTCATGCTATTCACAGTAATTATCTTCAGGATATGGGAGGTTTAAGAAAATATATGCCCATAACACATATTACTTTTTTGATCGCTGCGCTTTCTATTGCTGGATTCCCTGGATTTGCCGGGTTCTTTAGTAAGGATGAGATTCTTGTAGCAGCCTATGAGCACAATAAGCTCATTTATTATATTGGAGTAGTAGTGGCCGGTCTTACCGCTTTTTATATGTTTAGATTATACTTTGGCATATTCTGGGGTAAAGACACTAAATACGAGCATACACCTCATGAATCACCGGTTTCCATGACTTTCCCATTGATGTTTTTAGCCTTTATGAGTATAGCAGCGGGTTATATTCACTTTAGTGAATATGTTACCGCTGATAAGGTGCCTTTTGAAGCGCATTTGAATTATCCCTTGGCTGCCATAGCGGTTGGAGTGGGAGTCTTTGGAATACTATTAGCCTTTATCTTTTACAAAAAACCAACGAATCTGCCAGACAAGGTTTCAAAAGCTTTTGGATCTTTATATCAATGGGCCTTTGATAAATTCTATTTTGACGAGTTATATTTATTTGTAACCAAGGAAATTATCTTTAAAAGAATTTCGGCACCCTTTGCCTGGTTTGACAGAAACGTAGTTGATGGCGCCATGAATCTCATCGGGAACTCAACGGTTACAGGATCAGAAAAAATTAAGAAAATGCAATCAGGAAAAGTACAGGATTACGCATTCGCCTATGTGGCAGGAGTAGTTGTTTTGGCCATGATTTTTATTTATAAATGGATTATTTAATTAAGATGGATATATTAACCTTATTTGTTGTTGTACCGGTGATCACCATTTTGGTGTTGATTTTTGCTAAAGACCTTAAGCAAGCCAGAATCATTGCCGTATTAGGGATGTTTGTGCAATTTGCCATGTCTATCAATCTCATATTTGCCTATTTCAAGGAGAAGCAGGTAAATGATGCGATCATGGTTTTTACACAAGACTACCTCTGGTTTGAAAAATTCAATATTCATTATACCATTGGAGCAGATGGAATCACAGTTGCCATGATCGTATTGGCCTCAATTGTTGTATTGGCCGGGGTTTTTATTTCCTGGAAAATGGAAGATCTGCCAAAAGAATTCTTTATCTCACTTATTGTATTAGCAACTGGCGTTTTCGGATTCTTTATTTCAATAGATCTCTTTACCATGTTTCTTTTCTATGAAATCGCAGTGATCCCTATGTTCTTGCTGATTGGTATCTGGGGTTCAGGCCCAAAGGAATATTCAGCAATGAAGCTTACGCTGATGCTGATGGGAGCTTCCGCCTTATTATTGGTGGGTATATTAGGAATTTATTTTAATTCAAACGCAGACGGAGGGCCACTAACCTATAATATTTTAGAAATTGCACAAGTAAACATACCTGTTGCTGCCCAAAACTTATTCTTTCCAATAACTTTTATTGGCTTTGCTGTACTTGGAGCTTTATTTCCCTTTCATACCTGGTCACCTGATGGTCATGCTTCGGCACCAACGGCTGTATCCATGCTCCACGCAGGGGTATTGATGAAACTAGGAGGGTATGGAGTTTTCCGTGTTGCTATGTATCTGCTTCCTGTTGGGGCGATGAGCTGGTCAAATTTCTTTATCGTTCTTTCTGTTATCGGAGTGTTTTATGGGGCATTAGCCGCAGTAAAGCAAACGGATCTAAAGTATATCAACGCATATTCATCAGTAAGTCATTTGGGGATGGTCCTATTTGCCTTGTTAATGTTGAACAAAACAGCCTGGAATGGCGCCATCTTACAATCCTTGTCACATGGGTTTATGACAGCACTTTTCTTTGCTTTGATTGGAATGATTTACGGAAGAACCCATACCAGAGATGTCACCAAAATGGGCGGCTTGCTAAAGGTGATTCCTTTTATCTCAGTGATGTACGTAATTGCTGGCCTCGCATCCTTAGGTTTACCTGGTTTTAGTGGCTTTATGGCTGAGATGCAAATATTTGTAGGGGCATTCCAGCATCCGGATATGTTTCATCGAGTGGCTACCATTATTACGGTTTCGGCCATAGTTATAACTGCTGTTTATATTTTAAGGGTTGTGGGAATGATGCTGATGGGACCTTTGAAAAACGACGATCATATGGTATTGGACAATGCTACCTGGTACGAAAAAGTTGGTGTATTGCTATTGTTGATTCCAATCGTATTTATGGGAGTTACCCCGATTTGGTTAAGTGATATGATCAGGGAGAGTATAGCCCCGTTCATCGAAAGAATGATGTAAAACGGTTTAGAGTTCAGGTTTGATGTTTCTTATTAAAACACAACAACAAACCCAAAACTCCAGACCAGAAACTAATAAAAATATATATTATGGATTTAGGAGGATTTTTATTAATGAGACAGGAATTGGTTTTGCTGGCGGTAATTCTACTTCTTGTTATTTTTGAAATTTTCATAAAAAACAAGAGATCTTTGGTCAACATGGGTCTTGTATTATTTGCCTTACATACACTAGTCGGTTTTATTCCTTTGGTACAAGGCGAGGTGTTTGGAGGTATGTTCCATACGACTCAATTAATTCATATGTTTAAAAATGTATTAAATGTTGGAGTACTTATAATCTTGCTTCAATCAGCTGACTGGATTAAAAATGAATTGATTGATCAACACAAATCTACCGAGTTTATCGTACTGATGTTATCATCATTATTAGGAATGTATTTTATGATCTCTGCCGGTGATTTTTTAATGTTCTTCCTGGGTCTTGAACTTTCTGCCCTTCCTATCGCGGCATTGGTTGCTTTTGAAACTACAAAAAGAGTGTCGGCTGAAGCCGGTATTAAATTTATTTTATCCGCAGCACTAGCATCAGGGACCTCAGTGTTTGGGGTATCTCTGATTTATGCTACTACCGGATCTATTTATTTTGAAGAAGTGGCAAGTATGCTGACTTATTCAAATCTTAGTCTGGTTGGATTTATATTTTTCTTTGCGGGACTTGCCTTTAAAATATCACTGGTGCCTTTTCATTTCTGGACGGCCGATGTATACGAGGGAGCTCCTATTGGGGTTGCCTCATACCTTTCAGTTATTTCAAAAGGATCAGCTGCTTTTATACTGATGATCATTTTGTTTACCGTAATGAAACCATTTGAATTGATTACAGGGCAGCTTTTGTATATCGTTTCTATCGCCACCATGTTTATCGGAAATTTATTTGCCTTGCGACAAAAGAATATGAAGCGATTTTTGGCATTTTCATCTATTGCTCAAGCAGGTTTTATTTTACTTGGCTTCCTTTCAAATGATCAATTAGGAATTTCTACTGTTATATATTTTATTACCATCTATGTGTTTACCAATCTTGCTGCTTTTGGGGTTATTCAAGCAATTTCGACCAAAACAGGGAAAGAAAATATGGATGACTATAATGGCTTATACCGTACAAATCCAAAATTGAGCCTGATCATGTTGCTGGCTTTATTTTCTTTGGCGGGAATACCACCTATTGCAGGATTTTTTGGTAAATTCTTTTTGTTTACGGCAGCAGCCAGTCAGGAATTGTATTTCCTGGTCTTTCTGGCGGTTGTAAATGTTACCATATCACTGTATTATTATCTACTCGTTGTACGGGCTATGTTTTTGCGTAAAAGTGATAATCCAATCCCTTATTTTGAGAATAACTTCACGATGAAACTAGGCTTGGCTATAGCGGTAATTGGGGTTCTCTTTATAGGTGTATACAGTCCAATTTACGAGTATATTTATCAGTTAAGCATATTTTAGAAATTAAAGATATTTGAATAATGGGTTTAGAAGGAAAACATCAGTTTGGTTCTATCGGTGAGCAAAGGGTAACTTTTGTGGAAAAGAAAATTGAGGAGGAAAGAGTACATTTTTTAAAGAATCTTCTTGAGTCTAATGGTTTGGAGGTAATTGTTGAGGAACTTAAGCGAAAAAGTGAAGAAGACCCGTTATTGTATAATATTGGGGTTACGGATATGGTGTTTAATCCAACTGTATATGTTTTCCAAAGACGTCTTAAAACCTTAGATGGTAAACATATTGTAAATCAGGATTACTGGAATCAGGTTTCGGCAGATACCAAACCACAGTACTGGAAGAATTCATAAGAAAGAGTCTTTATTGGTAAAAGTTTAAAGCCGTCAAGTAATGATATATACTTGATGGCTTTTGCTTTTAACCTGAGTTCCATTTAAAATTTTGAAGCAGCTTTAGCTAATTTTTTAAATCGAACTTTTATATTTACAAACCATGAATAAGGTTGATTATATAGTTTGGTGAAATTGTAATTATTTGATTGACGAAAATATGGTTATATTTATAAAACAAAATATTGCTATTTATAATTGAATATGTGATGTTATAATTAACGCCTCTTCAAAATCATGATATTTTGATTCACTAAACCTAAACCTAAACCTAAACCAACTAAACTAAATCTTATGAAATTTAAATTACTAATGATAATGTTGGCATGCCATGCCATTGTGCTTGCTCAGACTCAACCTGTTGCGCCGGTAAAAGTTGTCACAGATGAATATTTTGGAGTAAAAATTGATGATCCATATCAATATTTAGAAGATATGAAAGACCCTGGAGTAGAGCAATGGTTTAAGGGTCAAGGTGATTATTCCAGAACAGTATTAGATCGTATCAATGGCCGAGATGAGTTAATAGCGAAATTCAAAGAATTGGACAGCAGAAGCTCAAGTAGAATATTTAACTTGAATATTACGGAAAATGATTTTTATTTTTATGCAAAGATGACGCCTGAAGACGAAACAGGTAAACTATTTATGAGAAAAGGTTTTGAAGGAGAAGAACATTTATTGTTCGACCCATCCAATTATAGAAATGAAGACAAAGTACAATACACTATAGGTAGTATAGTGCCAAATATTGATGGCAGCTTGGTTGGTTTTACCGTGGCAGCCAATGGTTCAGAATCTTCTAGCATTTTAGTTATAAATGTAGAGGATAAAAAACTTTTGAAAGAAGAAATTAAACCTTGTTGGGACTTTTCTATGTCCTGGCAGAAGGATAATAAAAGTTTTACTTATGGTAAATTGAATTCTGATGATGTCACTGACAATGACAGACAATTAGATACCAAAGTTTATTTACACAGGTTAGGAGATGATCCTGTCAAGGATAAAGTTGTTTTTTCTGGAAAAATGTTCCCTGAACTTGGCATGACATCCGAAGAGATACCCGTGTTGTTTTACGATAAGGATTCTGACAAGATCTTTTGCTATGCAGAGACTGTTGACCGAAATTCTAAGATTTATATGGCAGATACTGATGACCTGAATTCTGACAGGTCTAAATGGATTCAAATTGTTTCGAGAAAGGATCATATTGAAGGTCTCTATACTGATGCTAATAATTTTTATTTCAAGACTTCTGAGGATGCTCCTAATTATAAAATATTAAAAACCCCTTTGGATGCTCCTAATTTTAAAAACGGAGAGGTTTTAATTGCCGAAAATTCAGACGAGGTGTTACAAAGTTTTGTTATAACCAAAAAGGGATTCTATTACACAAGAATTAAAAATGGAATAGAAGCTAAGGTATATCATATGTCTACAGATGCGGAAACTAAAAAGGAGCTTAAGTTGCCTTTTACCTCAGGGAGGGCATCTATCAGCACAAAGGGTATTAATCATGATGATCTATGGGTATCCATAAGTGGATGGACCAATGACAACAGACGATTCAAGTACCTTGTAGATCGTGATAAGTTTAAACTTGAAACTATGTCATCCATTGCGGAGTATCCCGAATTTGATGACCTGGTGGCTGAGGAAGTCATGGTGTCTTCTCATGATGGAGTCAAAGTTCCATTATCTTTGGTGTATAAAAAAGGCATGAAAAAAGATGGACAGGCTCCATTGATGCTTTATGGTTATGGCTCATATGGAATTTCAATTAATCCGTTTTTCTCGCCCATGTTTTTAACCTGGATTTCTGAAGGAGGTATATTGGCCATTGCCCATGTGAGAGGTGGAGGAGAGCTTGGTGAATCCTGGCACATGGCAGGATTCAAAGAAACCAAACCCAATACCTGGAAAGATTTTATTGCTTGTGCGGAATATTTACATGAAGAAAAATTCAGCTCTCCTGAAAAGACTGCTATTTTTGGCGGAAGTGCCGGAGGAATTTTAATTGGTAGAGCGATGACTGACAGACCTGATTTGTTTGCCGTCGCTATTCCTGCCGTAGGGGTCATGAATGCTTTGCGTACAGAATTAGAACCAAACGGACCTGTAAACGTTCCAGAATTTGGATCCTTTAAGATAGAATCAGAATTTAAGGCATTAGTAGAAATGGATGCTTATTTAAATTTAAAACAGGGGGTGAAATATCCTTCCACTTTGATTACAGCAGGAATTAATGATCCTCGAGTTATCGCCTGGCAACCTGGGAAATTTGCTGCTCGTCTGCAAGCCGTAACTGGTTCTGATAATCCTGTTTTATTTAGAGTAGATTATGATTCTGGCCATGGAAGTGATGCCAAAACTAAAACTTTCGCAGAGTTTGGAGATATTTTTAGCTTTTCATTATGGCAAACCGGACATCCTGATTATCAAGCCATAAAGAAAACTGATAAAAAAGTAGCCGAATAAATATTCTTTGTAGTTTATAAAAAAAAACATGTAATAAATGGAATTACATGTTTTTTATGCACTGATTTTTCGAATCTTCTAAAGATTATTAGTTGTTTTT
>JAUXCI010000152.1 GCA_030618945.1 Flavobacteriaceae bacterium | reverse complement strand
GAATAATAACCTGAATCGTCTGTGATAATAAGATTCATTTCAGGTAATAACCTTGCGGCTTCTCGGATAACTTCACGTAATCCTCTGGTCACCTGCTTATGAAACTGCATATACTTCACTATATAGTCAATATCCGAATCAAAATCAAAAGTTCTTAATCTTTTGGTAGCTATATCAATATGTGCTTTAAACCATTGTGCATCAGGCATTTTATTCGTAAGCTTACTGAGCGAATATTTCCTCAGTCTAAAATCATAATAAGTAGGTATTGGAACCACTGCGTTTAGATTTCTCACTAACTGATAGGGCAAAATGGTTTCCTTTACAATTTCATCTTCTTTTTCAGATTTGATCAAGGTTGTCCCGTTTTCCCATCGTTGAACGGTTCTGATATCCACATTCAATCGTGAAGCAAACTCAGCCTGGGAAATCTTATTCAGCTTTCTAAAATCTACTAGAAGTTCTCCTATTGAGTCGTATTTTTTCATCATATCGTCCATAATGTAAAAATAAGCAAAACCCTTGGAAATAAAAATTAGTCAATAAGACACAACATGTCGTTATCGGATATATCCAATGAGTATATCTTTGACAAAAAATAACACTATGATCCAAGACATACTTGCCGATATCGAAATGGATGTGAAGTATAAGATTTATACCGAACAAAAAAATTTAATTGCGGTTAAGAACTTGAAAGAAATTCTGAGTCAAATTGATCATGAAGCTGAGGTTGTCCCTGTTGTGGATAAGGAAAAATTATCCAGTTTATTGGTTTTATTGAAAGGACAGTCACTAAGTGATGACGAATATCGAATGATTGAGAGGGTTATTAGTTTTAGAAATTGAAGTGAAATTGAAAAGGTTTTCGATTATTTAATCGAACATGTATGTTCTGCATCTTGAAAATGTAGGGTGGTGACAAAAGTATTCCAATAAGGGGTTATTAGGAAGGAAAATGAAACACCACGCGAGCAATGAAGTTGAATTCAAGTGCAGTATGTACTTCAGTAAAAAGGTCTCAATTAAGAGGCCTTTTTTTGATGCTACCCATAGCCTGATTTTTAGGCCACAAGGTCAATCAAAAAAGCGGAAACAGAAAATAAATTCTTGTTTCCGCCTAGTAAATATTTAGCTAAGGGAGGAAGAGTTAAGTCTTGATAAAGCAAGAAATGATTCTTAGATAGCTACAACGAAATTGCCTTCTGCGCTAATGCCGTTATCAGCATAACTATCAGCAGCAATGTCGTTTTCCCATTTAGTCTCATCGAATAAATACTTGAATTGGTATTCATTCTCTGTTTCCAGACTCAAGGTTGTTTTATAAGTTCCGTTTTTAAACTTTTTCAATTCGATAGCCTCTTCAACATTCCAACTATTAAAATCTCCCAACAATTGAATTTTTTCAGCACTTAAAGCCTCGTCTTTAGTCAAAGAAAAAGTTACTTTACAAACTGGCTTGTTTTTTAAAAATTGTTTTTTAATACTCATGACTTTTGTTTTATATTATCGTGCAAAGTAACTACAAACACAAATTATATTTAACACTTTTTTTGGCCTATTTGTGTACTATATTAACCCTAACCTCTATATTATGTTAATTAATGGTTAATTAAACACAAACCATTCGCGATGGTAAGTAAATTATTTCAAATACAAGCGTCTAAACATCTTCACTTTAGCGTATATATTGACACATTTATTTCATATCTTTAATCTATTAAAACCAGAAAATATGAACAAACCCTCTAAAGTCCTGGTAAACAACAATCAGGAGTTCACGATAGGGGAAGATAGTGTCAATGACCTCGATATTCTTAAACAGTCAGCTTCCAACTATCATTTATTACATAAACAAAAATCCTTTCACGCCACTGTAATCGAGTCAGATTTTAATGACAAAACCTATATTATTAGGTTAAATTCAAACACCTATGAGGTGAAAATCAAAACCCTTCTTGATGAACTGATCAAAAATATTGGCTATGCGACAGGATCTGCTAAAATCATTAATTCTATTAGTGCTCCAATGCCAGGAATTATCATTGGTGTTAACATTAAAAAAGATCAGAAGGTGAAAGAAGGAGATACCCTTTTAATTCTTGAAGCCATGAAAATGGAAAACGCCATTCTTTGCCCAAAAGATACTGCAATAAAAGAGGTATTGGTATCTATTGGAGAAACAGTGGATAAGAATAAACTACTCATAACTTTTCACTAATACATCAAAATATCCTTATAATGAAAAAGATTCTTGTTGCAAATCGCGGTGAAATTGCCATGCGTGTTATGAAAACTGCGAAACGAATGGGTATCAATACTGTCGCAATATTTTCATCAGTAGATAGAAATGCACCACACGTCAAATTTGCAGATGAAGCCATTCATATTGGAGGCAATCCTTCGAATGAATCCTATTTGCTGGGAGAACGCATTATTGAGGAGGCAAAAAAACTGAAGGTTGATGCCATACACCCAGGCTATGGGTTTTTAAGCGAAAATGCCCAGTTTGCGGACGCAGTTAAAAAAAACGACATGATTTTTATTGGTCCTGATTCCGTTTCTATAAGTATGATGGGAGATAAACTGGCTGCAAAAGATGCTGTAAAAAATTACGATATTCCCATGGTACCTGGTATAGACAAAGCCATAAAAGATAAAACCGAAGCACATGATCTTGCCCTTAAAATTGGATACCCTGTATTGATTAAGGCAGCAGCGGGTGGTGGTGGCAAAGGAATGAGAGTGGTAAATGAAGCTAAAAACCTCAACGCTCAACTGGAAAGGGCCATTAGCGAAGCTTTATCCGCTTTTGGCGATGGATCTGTTTTTATAGAAAAATACATCAGCTCTCCACGGCATATTGAGTTTCAGATCCTGGCGGATAATTATGGAAAAGTTTTACACTTGTTTGAAAGAGAATGCAGTATACAGCGTCGTCACCAAAAAGTAGTTGAAGAGGCACCTTCTTCAATTCTCACTGCCGATCTCAGAGAAAGAATGGGTGATGCTGCTATAAAAGTTGCTAAATCATGCAATTATACGGGGGCAGGTACCGTTGAGTTTCTTGTAGACGATGCATTAAATTATTATTTTCTGGAGATGAATACCCGCCTGCAAGTGGAACACCCTGTTACTGAATATATCACGGGTTTGGATCTGGTGGAACAACAAATAAATATTGCCAGAGGAGAACCATTATTATTGGAACAAACCGATCTAAAAATTAATGGACACGCCCTCGAATTAAGAGTTTATGCTGAAGACGTATTTCATGATTTCCTTCCTAATGTAGGTCAAATGAAAACATACAAAATCCCTCAAGGCAACAATATCAGGGTTGATGATGGCTATGAACAGGGTATGGAAATCCCTATTTTTTACGACCCCCTTATCTCCAAATTAATCACTTATGGAAAAAGCAGGACAGAAGCCATTCAAAAGATGGTTGAAGCTATTGACCAATACCTCATAGTGGGTGTGAATACTACGCTGCCATTTGGAAAATTTGTTTGCCAGCACCAGGCCTTTCAAAATGGGCTTTTTGACACCCACTTTGTGCAAAAATATTTCAATGGAGATCAATTAAAAGCTGACACGGAAGAAGAAGCCAAGGTGGCTGCCATTCTTGCCTTAAAACTGTATTTTGAAGATCAGGTTTTATTGCGAACCCCTAATTAATTGTCTTATCAAAAAGAATCAATTCAAAGTCAATAGCGTAAAAGCTCAAAAACAAATCTGGTAAAAACTATAAACTGAAATGAAAGATAAGCAAAAAGAGTTATTGCAAAAATTTGCTGAGGCCCAATTGGGAGGTGGTATTAACAGGATTGAAAAGCAGCATAAGAAGAAAAAACTTACGGCCAGAGAACGCGTTGAATATCTGATGGACGAGGGCTCGTTTGAAGAAATTGGCCTTTTAGTGACCCATCGAAGCACCGATTTTGGTATGGATAAACAAATCTATTTTGGAGATGGGGTGGTCACTGGCTACGGTACGATCAACAGCAGATTGGTCTATATT
This sequence comes from Flavobacteriaceae bacterium, assembly GCA_030618945.1. Lineage (GTDB taxonomy): Bacteria > Bacteroidota > Bacteroidia > Flavobacteriales > Flavobacteriaceae > Lutimonas. The sequence continues at coordinate 2,299 of JAUXCI010000152.1, read as the reverse complement.
TTTGCGCAGGACTTTACTGTTTTTGGAGGGGCTTTATCAGAAACACATGCCGAAAAGATTTGCAAAATAATGGATTTGGCCGTCAAAGTGGGTGCTCCGCTAATCGGGCTTAATGATTCGGGAGGGGCAAGAATACAGGAAGGAGTTAAATCACTTGGTGGTTATGCCGATATTTTTTACAGAAATGTCCAATCTTCAGGAGTAGTGCCTCAAATCTCTGCCATTATGGGACCCTGTGCTGGTGGAGCTGTTTACTCACCCGCTATGACCGATTTTACGATAATGGTAGAGGAAACAAGCTATATGTTTGTAACCGGCCCCAACGTGGTAAAAACAGTTACAAATGAAGAAGTAAGCTCAGAGGAATTAGGTGGTGCTTCCACGCATTCTACAAAATCAGGAGTGACCCATCTCAAGGCGGCTAATGATATTGAATGTATGAATGAAATAAAAAAACTGCTGAGCTATATTCCCCAAAATAATAAACTAACAACACCACTTATACCCTATACGCTTGAGGATGAAATACGAGATGAACTAGAAGGTATTATCCCGCTTGACACGCATAAGCCTTATGATATGAAAAAAGTGATTCTGGGTATATGCGACAGCGATTCCTTCTTTGAAATCCATAAAGATTTTGCAGAAAATATTGTTGTTGGCTTTAGTCGATTGGCTGGACGTAGCATAGGTATCATTGCCAACCAACCTATGTGTCTCGCCGGAGTTCTCGATGTGAACAGTTCGAAAAAAGCTGCCCGATTCACCCGATTTTGTGATAGTTTTAATATTCCCTTACTGGTTTTAGTGGATGTTCCAGGTTTCTTACCTGGTACTGACCAGGAATGGAATGGTATCATTATTAATGGTGCTAAATTGCTTTATGCTTTAAGCGAGGCTACTGTTCCACGAGTCACTGTAATCACAAGGAAAGCATATGGAGGTGCTTATGATGTAATGAATTCCAAACATATAGGCGCCGACATGAATTTTGCCTGGCCGTCAGCTGAAATAGCGGTCATGGGAGCAAAAGGTGCCAGTGAGATCATCTTTAAAAAAGAAATTGCTGAAGCTGTTGATCCAAAATCTAAGTGGAAGGAAAAAGAAGCGGAATACGCCAATAAATTTGCTGATCCATACAGGGCAGCTGGAAGAGGATTTATAGATGAAGTCATCTTTCCTAAAGACAGTCGAAGAAAATTGATCAAAGCATTTTCAATGCTGGAAAACAAACAAATAGACGGTCCAAAAAGAAAACATGGAAACATTCCTTTGTAACCTGAAAATTTTAAGGGTATAACTAAGCCAAAAAGCTAGTTTATTAAATTGTTTTAAACAATCTCGGCATTTAGGCCTCGCTCAAGAAGAGAGGTGCATTTTGGTTTTAACTCGTCGTATTCGCCTGTTTTAACTGCACATTTTCCTTTATAATGTACAAGATAGGTACATTGTTCAGCCTGTTCCATGGTATGTTCGCATATATGAATCAAGGAATCGATTACAAAATCAAAGGTATTCACATCATCATTGAACAACAGTATTTCATGCATTTCAACCTCTTGTTCTGCTATCTCAAAAGATTCCCTGGTCTTTTCTTTTGTAAAAAAAATATTGTTTTCCATGTCAAAACCTTTGCTGCTAATTTACAAATTTTAATCCAACCCAATTATTTCTCTCAAATTTCACAGAAAGAATAAGTCCGTTTTTCTCCGCAGCCTCATTGATCTGAGCGATGTCTTCGGTATAAAACCCGCTTAAATACAATTCTCCATTTGCATTTAAACTCTCGGCGTAAACATCTATATCATTGAGCAGAATATTTCTATTGATATTGGCAATAATAACGTCATAAGCCTTAGCCTTTAACATGGAAGCGTCTCCTTCATACACTTTAATGTTTTGACAATGATTTCGTTCAATATTCTCAACTGAATTTTCATAACACCAGGCATCTATATCAATTGCATCGATCTGTTCTGCTCCCTTTAATTCGGCAAAAATGGCCAGAATACCAGTGCCACAGCCCATATCAAGTACTTTCTTTCCGCTTAGATCAATGGACATCAAATGCTTAATCATTAAATAGGTTGTTTCATGATGCCCCGTCCCAAAACTCATTTTTGGTTCAATTATAATATCGTATTTCAGATTTGGATTGCTGTGAAAAGGGGCGCGGATACTCACTTCATTTTCTACAATGATGGGATCGAAATTCTTTTCCCATTCTTCGTTCCAGTTTACTTGCTCTATTTCTTCAATTTCATAAGAAAAACCAACTTCGTCAGATCCCAGAATCTGG
>JAUXCI010000119.1 GCA_030618945.1 Flavobacteriaceae bacterium | reverse complement strand
GATGAGCTGTACGACTCTAAATCCAGGCCGTATTCAACGGCACTTTCCGTAAAAGTGAGATCACCATTATTGATATATAACTCATTAAAGCCATTAAACCCGTTAAGGCCTACAACGGCAGAAACATAAATGTCAATCAGTCCATCTCCGTTAACATCGCCCATAAGCGCCCCTGTATTCCAGGAACTGTTTCCACTCACATTCGCAGTTTCGCTGATGTCTTCAAATTTTAAATTCCCTTTATTAAGATATAAGTGATTTTTCACCTGATTACCGGTAAAGAAAATATCAATAAGTCCGTCATTATTAATGTCACCAACGGCTACGCCACCACCATCATAAAAGTACAGGTAATCTAAAATGTTGAGATCATTTGTCTCGGTAACGGTATTCACAAAATCAATACCCGTTTCAGCTGCTGAAGGGTTTTTAAAGAGCTCTCCCTCTTTTTGGCCACAGCCCGCAAATGCCAGCAAGGTCCATAGAACCATGATGTGTTTAGTTTTCAATTTTATAGATCTTAGGTTTATCATTATTTATGGCTGCAATAATATAGGTTTTGCCATTTTTATCCTTAAACTGCTTTATATGTTTAATTTCATTTTTTATAAAAAAGCCGCTGCTGTAATAATTCTGCCATTCGAAATCCATTTGACCGTTTCCAAGTAAAACGCTTCCATAGTTTGCGTCAAATCTGGAATACTGGGGTTTGAACTCAAAATTATTTCCCCCGAGTATAAGATCCAGGTGTCCATCACTATTGATGTCAGTACAGGTAATACCACAAACGCAAGACAACTGAACCCAATTTGGTAATACTTTGATGGTAAATTTTCCATCACCTTCATTTATGGCTACAATAGATTCTGCTATAGTGGTTTTATTCATAATTGATTTCTCAAAAATTTCAGCAGGAAATAATTCGTCTATACTTTTTTTTGCGTATTCTGATGCTTTTAGATTTTGTTTTTTAAGCGATACCAATTGAGAAGTCAGTTCTCTTTTCATATGGATAGGATAATCCTTACCGTCAATATTTCTGGTTACAATTTGCTCAAAAGTACCATTGTTGTCAAAATCGTTGATCCACATCTTCATGGGTTGATCAGCATGGGTTTTGTACAAAGTGTTTGAGCCTTGATTTCCTATGATAAGGTCCATGTCTCCGTCTTTATCCAGATCAGCACTTTCAACAACATTCCACCATCCGTGCAAACTGTCGAGATTTGATTCCATTAAGGATAATCGTCTGCCGTTGTTTTTATAAATACGTGGGATACCCCAGTCGGAAACCGTAATCAGGTCTTTCTTTTGATCATTATCTATATCGGCCCATACCGCACTGGTAATCATTCCACTTTTTTTAAGATCGTAAGCAAGCCTTTCTGTAGCATTTGAAAAGGTACCATCGCCATTGTTCTCTAAAAATATATGATCAGGGTCTAATCCGTAGACACCTACCACACTTCGGGAACCTACAAAGACATCTATATCACCGTCGTCGTCAAAATCATTCGGGCTTATTACAGAAATGTTTTTGAAATTAGAAGATATCGGATTTGTTGATGCTGTGAAGTTGCCCTTTCCATCATTTAAATAAAGCCTGATTTTATAACTACTTTCTTCACCCGTCTGATTTCCGCCTGAGCCAACCATTAGATCAAGGTCATCGTCGCCATCAGCGTCAAAAAAAGAAGCAGCAGTATCTTCAAAGAAAATATCCGATTTAAGTACCGGTTGTTCTGTGACCCTTAATTTACCATTTGCCTGATGGAAATAGATAGAACCAGCCTGATTTTTGGCGCCTCCTATAAAGACATCCTCGTTACCATCACCATTAAGATCACCAATTGCTATAGCGGGCCCTTCCTGAGGAATCTTTTTTGAGATCAAGCCTTCAAAATCAAAGTCATTGAAATTGTTTTCTACATGAGTATCCAAAAGGTCATTTGGAATTTCACTTAATAATTTTTTAGCATTTGACAGATCTGGGATGATATACTTGGTTTTAGCGTCCGTTTGATTAAATGTAAGCAGTTGATTAACGCTTGTATTTATTGTCTTAACGCTAAGACCATCAGGCCAGATTACCCTCAATGAATCAATGGTCTGAATATCACCAAGACCTATTGTCATAACATAATCCATCGAGGATTGAAAACCTTTAGATGGAATCAATTCCTGTACTATAGTTGATTCACCGGCGTATAATTTAACGGTGGTTCCGATGCCAAATGGATTCTTTCCAGTTCCATTGAATTGTAATTTTATATAATTATGGTTCTTGAACTCATTTGTATTGTTTTTATAAAGAAAGGCCTTCATATTTACATTATTGATGACCAAATCCAAATCGCCATCATTATCAAGGTCACCATAGGCCGCACCGTTTGAAAGACTTGGCAGGCCAAAACCCCAGTTTTCGGACTCATTGCTAAAGGTTAGATCCTTATTATTCTTGTAAGCAAAATTGGGTTGAGGGGCCATGGGCATTTTGTTAATAATGGAATCAATAGCCTCTTTTTTACCCGTGAGCGCCATGTCTTGGATGATATCATTAGCAAAAAAGTCAATAAAATCAAGATCAGTAAGATCGTGATTCACGCCATTGGTGACAAATATATCCCGGTATCCGTCATTGTCCATATCTAGTAGTAAGGCCGACCAGCTCCAGTCTGTAGCTGAGACGCCACTATAATTTGCGATTTCAGAGTAGGAACCATTTCCATTGTTGATCTGCAGTGTGTTTTGAATATATTGCTGATGAAAATCCTTACTTTGTTTGAGTTTAAAAAGATTATAGCCTTCAAATTCCATAACAGATTTCACCCTTTGATCCGCTTCCGGCAGCATATCAGTAATAAAAATATCAGTGAGACCATCATTGTTGACGTCGGCGATATCTATACCCATAGATGAAAGGCTGATATGAGAGGTCCAATTTTTTATGCTTTCTGTAAAGGTCCCGTCCTGATTATTTATATAGAGATAATCTCTTTCATAAAAGTCATTGGTCACATAGATATCAGGATATAAATCGTTGTTTACGTCACTTATCATTACGCCAAGACCAAAACCGATAAGACTTCCATAGATTCCCGCTTTTTCACTTACATTGACATAAGTACCGTTTTGGTTCTCCAAAAGCATATCACCAATCCCTCTGAGGATTACGGGGACCCCTTCCCAATCTTCAGCCCTGGTGTCTCTTTGTTCTGCATAACCCAGGGTATTGACAGGAATGTTGCTGTTGTTTAAAATATAAGCGTCAAGATCGCCGTCTTTGTCATAGTCAAAAAAAGAGGCATGAACAGAGAATCCGGACTTGGACAAATTATAGGCTGATGCAGCTTCAGTGAAGGTTAGGTCTCCATTGTTGATATAAAGATCATTATCATGGTTGCTTCCTTCCATGTTCCCCGCATTGCTCACATAGATGTCCAGAAGTCCGTCGGCATTAATATCCACCATATTTACTCCGGTTGACCATGGTTTGTTTCCCGTTACTCCGGCTTTTTCAGAAATTTCTTCGAATTGCAGATTACCTTTATTGAGAAATAACCTATTCGGTCCCATATTTGCCGTCATATAAATATCAGGCAGACCATCATTATTGATATCTCCTATGGCAACACCACCTCCATTATAGAAATTTCTATACTTAAAGATATTTAGTTCTTTATTATTTTCGATTTTATTGACAAAATCAAAGCCGGTTTCTTCGGGCGACATCAAACTGAATAAGGGAGGGGTCTTTTCCTCTGGCACTTTTTCATCAAGATTCTCCTTTACGCAGGAATAAAAATTCAGGCTAAGGAATGAAACAAGCAGAATTATTTTTTTCATTTGTACTGTATATGGCATTTTATTTTTATTCATGAATTTTAAAAAATAGAGGTGATGCGTTATTTATTGTCACGATAAGATATTGCTGATCCTTAATTACTATGGTGGCTATATCTCTTGCCTTTCCTGGAATATTTGGAACATTACTCTTGTCTGGGAAAAATGAGCCTTTAGTGTCATTGATCAGTATCAACCCGTGATTTGCATCCAATCTTCCTAATTGTGTACTTATGTCATGGTCATTTCCTCCCAATAGGACATCAATAAAACCGTCCTTATTAAAATCATGCAAATATATAGTTTTCACAGATGAAAGCTGGGTCAAAAAGGGGAGTACATGTTTTTGAAATTTACCCTTTCCAACATTTTCAAAATAACAACTCGACAACTCAAATACTTGTTTTTTTGTAGCCTTTTTAATAAGTTCTTTGTCAAACAGATCTAAAAAGTCAGCCTTGGCAAAGTCAGTATAGGACAAAAACTTTTTATTGATCGAAGGAATTTGTTTGGTCAGGTCGTCTTTGGAAGAAAAAACCGTCTCTGTTCCTTGATCATAATACGTTAATATAGCTTCTTCTGTATCATTCTTGTCAAAATCATTAATATAGAGTTGAATGGGCTTATCAGGCCCTGCCCTTAGCCGTGTATTGAGGCCCCAGTTTCCGGCCACTATATCCAAATCACCATCCTGGTCAAAATCAGCTGCGCATACAGAATTCCACAGGCCATGGGATTTACTTAAGTCGTTTTTAGTTTCAAGAACGAATCCCTGCTCAGTGTTGATAAAAATGCTGATCGGCATCCAATGCCCCACAGCAATGATATCAGGCAGGTTATCCTTATTAATATCAACGATTGCAATGTCTTCTATCAATCCTATATCTGTAAAGGTTTTGGATTTCTGATCGGATAGATCTGTAAAATTTCCGGCTCCATCATTATAGAGCAAATAATTTTTTGCTGAACGTCCAAATTTTCGTGGAAGAGCGTTAGCGCCAATAACAAGATCCTGATCTCCATCACCGTCCAGATCAGCTGATTTGACTACCGAGGCATTTAGTTCAATTTTTGGAAAGGAAGTACTGATTGTAAAAAGGCCCGATTCATTAATATACAGTAAGGCTTGTAATTGTGTTCCGGAAACAAACTCATTACCTCCCGAAACTACAATCAAATCCTGATCTCCGTCATTATCTGCATCAAAAAATATATTGTCAGTTTCTTCATTAGATGTGTTATTTTCAAAGGCCGGTTGTACAGAGGCATCAAAGGATGCATCACTGTTTTGTATATACAAACTGCCTGCTTGTTTTTTACCTCCCCCTATATAAAGATCTTCAAGGCCATCATTATTGATGTCTGCTACTGAGATTTTAGGACCTTCAAAGCCCTTTGAATAGGGAATCAAAAGTTCTCTGCCATATTCATATGAAGTCAATTCCTGATGCTTAAAGGATATTGGAGTTTGAACGGGAGATAAGCTGCTCAATAAATTGGATTCTTCCAAAGATGCATCTTTTTCGGCCATTTTGTAATCTAAGACAAGGGTCGACCCGGCTTTGATCTGATTTAAGTTTTGAGAGGCACCACCAGGCCATCTAATGTTTAAAGAATCAATGCTTTCTCTGTTTCCGATTCCTATGATTAATTGAGAAGTCATGGCCGACAGGTAACCGCGTGAGACTTGATTTTCATGATAAATTAATAGGGAATCAGAAACAATTTTAATTTTGGCGCCAATACCCATATTGTTTTTTTCCGGGCCTTTGAATTGAATTTTTATAAAATGATTGGATGCCGGATTTAGTTTGTTTTCCAGGACAAAGGCTTTAGCATTTACATTGTTCACTACAAGATCCTGGTCTCCGTCGTTATCCAAATCAGCGTAAATGCTTCCATTACTGAATGAAGGCAGGTTTTCGAACCATTGATTGGTCGTATTCTCAAAAGTCAGATCTCCATTATTTTTAAAAAACGTATTCGATAATTTTCGCTGTGGTATTGCCTCTGTAAATTTAAGGTCTTTTTCTTCCATGCCCTTGTTGAGCTGTGCTTGAATTTTATTTGTACCGATGAAATTGATAAAGTCCATATCGTTGGTTGCTCCGAGGATGCCATTAGAGATATATAAGTCTTTATAACCATCATTGTCCAGATCCACAATAAGGGGCGACCAGGACCAATCTGAGGCTGCCATTCCAGAGGCAAATGCCATTTCCTGAAAATAATCTCCGCGGTTGTTACGCAACAAAATATTTTGCATGAATTGGGGTCTGTAGCCATTTTTAAGGTATTCATTGTATATCTGGTTATTGTATTCCCTTCCTGAGGTTTTGTAAGCTACAAGGTCTTCGGGGAGCATATCCAGAGAGATGATGTCGGTCCAGCCATCATTATCGATGTCGGCGATGTCATTTCCCATGGACGAATGGCTGGTATGACCAACAAAATCTCCATTTGCTGAAATGACCTCTTTAAAACTACCATCCTTTTGATTGATGTATAAATAATCGTTTTCAAAAAAGTCGTTCCCAATATAGATATCCGGATACCCGTCATTATTTAAATCACTTATTCCGAGCCCCAATCCATAGCCGATTTTCCCCTGATATATCCCGGCTTTTTGACTAACTTCCACATAAGATCCTCCTTGATTTTGGAAGAGTTTATCACCAGCTATACTATCTATTTGCTCTCTGTGACTTCCTTTACCATAGGTCCTGTTAGGATAGAGGGAATGATTGAGAAGATACATGTCAAGGTCACCATCCAGATCATAATCAAAGAAAGCAGCCTGTGTGGCATAACTTTTTATATCAAGATTATACTTAGCAGCCTCTTCTATAAATACAGGTAAACCGCTTTTATCAAGGCCCTGATTGACATATAACAGGTTCTGACCAGTTATTTTTTGGAAATGCCCCACTTTACAAATATAAATATCAAGCAGGCCGTCGTGATTAATATCAACTAAGGTAACACCGGTGGTCCAGCCAGTCTTATTATTGATGCCGGCTTCTGAAGTAATATCTTTAAATTTTAAGCTTCCTTGGTTTAAATAAAGCTTGTCAGCTATTTGATTCCCCGTAAAATACAGGTCTATTAAACCGTCATTGTTAAAATCGCCTGAAGCAACTCCACCGCCATTATAATAATTGAGGTAATTTAAAACGTTCAGGTCAGGAGTAGGATGCAGTTCATTGCTGAATTCAATGCCTGAATCTTTTTTTAGAAGGAACAGCTTAGGCTCAGTATTTTTACCGCAAGAATTGAATATGAACAATGCGCAGACAGCACACATAAGGATAGAAAATTTCCTTAAGCCCTCAAATATTAGAATGTTTTCCAATGTATTTTTATAGCTATTCAAAATAAAAAAAAGCTAACGAGCGTTAGCCTTTTTTTATCAATATGATCGATTAAATAATTTATTAATATAATAATTTACCGCTAATTTACAGCATTAATCGCTATTTTAGTCCTAACAAGAGTTTAAAAAAACTAATCAAAAGTTAAAAAGATTAATTAAATATTAATAGGTTGATATTTAGATTTACTCATAGAGAAAATGATTAAAAAATACCTGTATATTATTTTGTTTATTGTGGCCATCTCTGGGCTTTCTTTTGTGCAATACCAGTATTTTCGGATTGGGCTTAATTTAGCCGGGATTCAATTCAACGAAAATATGGGAGAAGCGATTAAAGACATCAAAAATGGTCTGAACCCAAGAAATGAACTCACATTTTTGGTAGGTTCGGTCATCACAAAAGATGATTTGAGTTTTAAGCTAAGCCAAGACAGTGTTC
>JAUXCI010000068.1 GCA_030618945.1 Flavobacteriaceae bacterium | reverse complement strand
TTAAAGGAGGCACCCGTTCTAAGTGATGAATTTTACAAGTATCGTGAAAATATTGAATTAGATGATTCTTCATTGATCAACTATGGCCCTAACATGGCCTTTATCAATACCTATTTGTATAATTTGGCGTCCAGTGAAAAAAGAAAGGACCCCGAGAACAAGATTTTCGAGCTGGAATTTTTGAAAGTTGTCAATGAGAAAATTGATGATGAAAACTATAAAAACAATTTACTTGCCAAAGGTGTTTGGGGCTCTCTGTCTAACAAGAATTTATCCGATGAGGATGCCAAATCTATTCAAGAATTCTTTTTTGCCAACTGTTCAGATGATAATTATAAAGCTGAATTAAAAATATCTATAGCCCAAAAAGAAAAGCTTTTATGCGGAGAAACTTTGCCAAAATTGACGGCTGTCAATTTTGATAATTCTGAAATTGAAATCAATTCCTTAATGGAAAATACCAGAACTATAATTTATTTTTGGCCAACAGACTTGTCTGGTATTGAATTATTAAATGAAAAATTGAATTATCTGGAGAAAAAACATCCCGAGGTATTGTTTATCGGAATTGAAAGAAATAAATCTGAGGAAGATTGGAAAAAATTTGTGGCCGGTAAAAAACTTCCTAAAAACAAACAATTCAGAATTTCTAAAAGTTCTGATCAATATTCCTGGTTTGAAGGCGACATGGCGAGAACCATTATAGTCAATTCAAAAGGTAAGGTTGAAAATGGATATGTATTTTTCCTGGATAGCAATTTAAATTACTATTTGAAAGATATTAATTAACACTAATTTATACTATACTTCATTAAATTAGTCCTATTTTTGCATCCTCGTAATCAGAAACAAGATATTTATTTGCAAACCAGAGTTTTACAAATAAATCAGGTTTTGCAAATATAATATATGTCGCTATTTAAAGATCTTGGCCTTAGCCAAGAAATAGTTGATTCTTTAATAGAATTAGGCTATGAAAAACCAACGGAAATACAAAATATTTCCATCCCCCAAATACTGAGTTCTAAAAATGATTTAAAAGCTTTTGCCCAAACAGGAACTGGTAAAACAGCTGCTTTTAGTCTGCCCATTATCCAACAGGTCAATACCAAGGATAAAAATACGCAGGCAATCATCCTATCTCCTACCAGAGAGCTCGCAATTCAAATAGCCAAAAATATAGCTGAATTCTCAAAAAATATACCAAGCCTTAAGGTACTTGCTGTATATGGAGGTTCTAGCATAGAAGATCAAATTAGAGCCTTAAATAGAGGGGTGCAAATTGTTGTTGGTACACCAGGAAGAACCGTAGACCTTATCAAAAGAAGAAGGTTGGCTTTGGATAATATCCAATGGCTAGTACTTGATGAAGCAGATGAAATGCTTAATATGGGCTTTAAGGAAGAATTGGATAAAATTCTTGAATCCACCCCATCTGATAAGCAAACCTTGCTGTTCTCTGCCACCTTCCCAAGAGAAGTAGAAAACATTGCCAGAAACTATATGACTAGTCCTATAGAAGTTACAGCTGGTCAAAAAAATGTAGGTGCTGATAACGTATCTCATGAATATTATCAGGTTACTGATAGAAATCGTTATCCTGCCTTAAAGAGAATTGCAGATGTTAATCCTAACATCTATTCAATCGTATTTTGTCGTACCAGAAGGGAAACCCAGGAAATTGCTGATAAATTGATCGCAGACGGATATAGTGCTGACTCTCTTCACGGTGATCTGTCACAGGCTCAAAGAGATATGGTCATGCAAAAATTCAGAAACAAAAACCTGCAGATCCTTGTTGCCACTGATGTTGCAGCTAGAGGTTTGGACGTAAATGACCTAACACATGTGATCAACTATAAGTTACCGGATCAAGCTGAAAACTATACACATAGAAGTGGAAGAACAGGTAGAGCTGGAAAAAATGGGATTTCTATTGCAATTATAACAGGTAAAGAGAGAAATAAACTCAGTCCTATTGAGCGAAAGATAAAAAAGAAATTTGTCCAAACAAAGGTTCCAAATGGGAAAGAAATTTGTGAGATTCAATTGTTTAAATTGATCGACAAAGTTCACGATATAGAGGTCAACGAAAAAGAAATCAAAGACTTCCTTCCAGATATTTATACCAAACTTGAAGAACTTGACCGGGAAGAACTGATAAAAAGGTTTGTTTCCATCGAATTCAATCAATTCCTTTCTTATTATCAAGACGCACGCGATCTTAATAATGATGACAAACCGGACAGAAAAAGAGCAGGCGATGAATCACTTACCCGATTTTATGTGAATCTGGGGAAAATGGATGATCTTACCCCGGCGAGACTTATTGGCTTGATCAATGAACATCTTAAGAAAAGGAACGTTGAAATAGGTCAAATCGAAATACTCAAAAGCTTTTCATTTTTTGAGGTTGACAAAAATTATGCAGACGACCTCCTTGAAACACTAAATGGCGCCGAATTTAATAATAGAAGAGTTATTATTGAATTGACGGCTAAAAAGAAAGGTGGTGGAAGATCCTCAAGATCCTCAAGAGGATTCGGAAGAAAAGACACCGGTGGTGGAAGAAAAGACTATGGGGGTGGAAGAAAAGACTATGGGGGTGATAAAAAAGAAGGCCACAGAGGTAGTCGGAAGCAATCGGATTCATCTAGTGGTCCAAGACGTCGAAGAAGGTAAGTTTTAAATCTTAAGTGCTAAGTTTTAAGGACTAAGTGTTAAGTTCTCAAATTAAAAAAACCTTTAAATTTATAAGTTAGACTTAAAAATTTAAAGGTTTTTTATTTCCTATATGTTGATGAAGCTTATCATCTACATCATAATATCATTGTTTTATTACATCATTAAATCATTGATCCCTACCTCCTGGAATAATTTGGAGACTCTTTTGTAATTGTCACGTTATGCGGATGACTTTCGGTTATTCCTGAAAATGTAATACGAACAAAACTAGCTTTTTTATGGGCCTCAATATTTTTACTACCGCAATAACCCATGCCGGCTCTTAGCCCACCAAAAAACTGATGCATTGTTTCATAAACTTCCCCTTTATAGGGAACACGTCCAACAATACCTTCAGGAACTAATTTTTTAACATCGTCTTCCACATCCTGGAAATACCGGTCTTTTGATCCTTTTTCCATGGCCTCAATAGAGCCCATACCCCTGTATGATTTGAATTTTCTTCCCTCAAAAATAATCGTCTCTCCGGGCGATTCTTTTGTGCCAGCCAGCAAAGATCCTAACATTACCGTATCGGCTCCAGCTGCAATGGCTTTAGGAATATCACCTGTATATCTGATTCCGCCATCGGCAATAACAGGAACTCCGCTACCTTCAATCGCAGCCGCTACTTCCATTATCGCTGATAACTGTGGAAATCCTACTCCTGCAACTACCCTTGTCGTACAAATAGAACCAGGCCCAATACCAACTTTTACCGCATCTGCACCTGCTTCTACCAAATATCTCGCAGCATCAGCCGTGGCAATATTTCCAACTACAATATCAGTTTCAGGGTATTTTTGTTTGATTTCCTTTAAAATGTGTACCACTCCTTTAGAATGCCCATGTGCTGTGTCAATTACTAAGGCATCAACACCTTGCTTAATTAGGGCATCTGCCCTTTCAATGCTATCACCCGTAACACCAATCGCTGCTGCTACTCTTAGGCGACCAAAAGTATCTTTATTGGCCTGTGGGTTCTCACTCACCTTAATAATATCGCGATAAGTAATAAGCCCTACCAGTTTACCTGCCTTATTTACAACCGGTAATTTTTCAATCTTATGGTCCTGTAAGACCATTTCAGCCTGTTTTAGGGAAGTCCCTTCCTTAACCGTAATCAAATTTTTTGAGGTCATTACCTCATAAACGGGTCGGTTATTATCATTTTCGAACCTGAGATCCCTGTTCGTAATAATGCCAATTAATTCTCTTTGATTATTTATTACCGGAATTCCCCCGATCTTATACTTAGCCATTAAGGCTTTCGCATGAGCCACACTTTTATCTTTAGTGAGCGTTATGGGATCTATTATCATTCCTGATTCAGATCTCTTTACTTTCTTCACCTCATCAGCTTGCATCTCTATGGGCATATTCTTATGCAGAATTCCAATACCACCCTCACGAGCCATAGCAATAGCCATCTCAGATTCTGTAACCGTATCCATGGCGGCAGAAATAATGGGTGAATTAATGCTAATGTTTTTTGTGAATTTGGTTCGGATACTTACGTCTCGAGGTAAAACTTCTGAATAAGCAGGGACCAACAATACATCATCGTAGGTAAGTCCTTCAAGCAAAATTTTGGGAGTTGTCATAGAATGCAATTAGAAATTAATTGCGTGCAAATTTACAACTTTATATCGGATAGAAAAAACCTATTGCTCTTTAATATATAAGTGATGAAAAGCCACTTACCTGACTTTGGGAAACAAGCATTCCTTTATAATTAAAAAACTCGTTAGACACAACGATAATACCATGGCTAAACCTGATACTATGATTATATATTTAAACCAGATAACCCCGAGCCACATGATATATATCCCACCAAATGTCAAAACCAAAGAAACTAATGGTTCGAAAAGTAAAAAAGTTGTAAGCTTTGGAGAAACGCTAGTCATATAAAGTAAAACAGCCAAAACAAAGAAAATCACCGAAAGCGATAGGACGTGGTTATGGATAAGCGTTAAAATCTCTTTTTCAGATTTTTTAAACCGCATGATATCGGCCTCTTCATCTTCTTCATTACCTAAATAATTTTCCTCAATTCCACTGGTGCTTAAGGAAGTACTGACCCTTACAAAATTGAATCCGGTGAAAAATCCAATATTTAAAACAATGACAAAACAACATACCAAGATTCGAAAATCCTTTGGCAATTGACTCAATGTTCCTCTTAATTCCATGACTTAGCTGTTCTCAGGAAGTTTTGATATGTTATTTAACAGATCATTGACCGCCTTGGTCATTGCCTTTGCCGAGATAGTTGCGCCGGATATACCTTTAATATCATATCCATATTTCAATTCACTGGACTTATCATAGCCGTTAAACTGCCTAAGCCATCTTTTGCTACTTATCTCTCCCCCATAATCCTCTCTATAGGCAAGTATTTTTATTTTTTTAATGATGAATTGATTGTCAAAAACGACTACATAATCAAATTCATCTGCCTTACTTGGCGCTTTTCCAAAATAAAAATATCCTAAATGGTTTTGATCTTCAATAATCTTAAAAAAATTACTTGAATCAAACGAAGTGTTCATTTCGTTTAAAACATTTTGATCTAAGAGAACCGGTTCTCTCTCATAGGCTTCAATCTTAAAAATAGATAAAATCTCTTTATCTATTTTCTTGTTATAATTATCTGGAATTCTTGTTAGTGAACTCAAACAAATAATGAATAATATGTAAATCGCTATTTTCATATAAAGTTTCCCTTTCCTTCTTATCCCATAAGAAAGTAAGGGTAAATATAGTTTTTTTAGAACATCAACCCGATGCCGGCATTAAATAGATTATTCCTGTCACTACCTTCTTTTGCATTCGTCAACCATTGATAATCGGCTTTAACAGCCACTCCTGGTGCAATTTTAAAATCAAAACCAAAAGTGATATCGCTTCTGTCATAAGCCTGGTTTAATTCAAGATCTCCGGCTGTTGCAGCATGAGTATTATACATTTCATATCTGCTAAAGACCGATAATGTTTTAGAAGATTTTTTTGAGATCAAGGGCATAAAATTATAGGCAGCTTCCAAGTAATAACCATCCATCTTTGAACCCAGATCTTTTCCTGTTAAATCATTATACGCTTCAGTTCCAGATAAACTGGTATATATATATTGACCTCTTAAAGTTAAATCTCTGTAAAGGTAAGATACATTGAATCCTAACATAGATACGCCAACAGTTGAATTCTCAACCGAAGTATCGTCTGACTGTGTTTCTCCAAAATATCCTGCCACGCCTATTTTTAACCCAAGGATACCATAATAATCCAGCTTCATCGATAAATTTGGGTTGTTAATAACTGATTCAGCGCCCTTCTGCCTTCCTTTACGCAAACCATCAACACCTCTTAAAGTTCCTTCTCCATCTTTATATGAGATAAAGCCATTAAAAATATAGGCCTGGTATTTCAGCGATAAATTTGATAAATTACCGGTGGCTCCTATCCCTAGCTCTCTCCATGTTGTAGGTACTACATATTTATCCAATCCGGGTCTCTCTACTCCGTAAAAAACAGGAGGCTCGTGGTATTCATTAACATAACCCATAGGAACCAACATTAAACCTCCTCGTAAATTAAAAGCGGTACTAAAACTATAGTTAACAAAGGCCTGTTCCACATAAACTTCTTTTACGTGTTCCAGTTCAATTTCAGTAAGAAAACTTACTTTGTCACTAAATTTGTATCCAAATAGTAAAACTAATCGGTGCACGTCAAGATTTCCTGGAGCGTGCCCATCCGGTTCGTTATAGTCAATTTGAGCATAGCCCCCAATGGTAAGTTTACTTGCATTGTTATATCCTAATCTGTTTGAGACTCTCATGGAATCTTGCTTACTATCTTGTTGAGAAAACATTGCCGTCGAAATCATGACTAAAGCAATAAAATATTTCCATTTCATACTAATTATCTTTTGTTATTCTTATTTAGATTAATTATAAATTAGATATATCTGGGGCAAATGTAAATTGAATATGTTAAATAACAAAAGCTTATTTAGAATAATTTTAAATAACATGATAAATGTCATATTTTCGCATCTTTCAAAGCATTTTTATCACTTAAAATTCCGTACTTTTAGCCCATGTCAATCGTGTCTAAAACTCTTGTACTTATACAGTTTTTCTGCTTATTATTTCTCTTAATTCAAGGAGAAATACTCGCAATTGGATTTTTATTTGTCTTTCAGATTTTTGGGATTGTTTTAGGTGTCTGGGCCATCTGGGTCATGAAAATTGGAAATTTCAACATACAACCTGAGCTGAAAAAGAATGCCGTTCTTGTGAGTTTAGGGCCCTATAAATTTATCCGTAATCCTATGTATACTGGTTTGATACTCTTTTTTGGATCTGGCCTAGCCACTTCCTTTCATATTTTGAATTTTTTAGTCTTTCTATTGTTAGTACTTGTTTTGCTTTTAAAAATAAACAGGGAGGAGAATTATTTAACCCTTCGATTCGGAGAAGAATTTGTAGCTTATAAAAGTAAAACACATAGAATTGTTCCCTATGTTTTTTAAACGATCAACTCAACATTTAAAATTAAACATGACTAATCACAATTGAAGATATATATTGATCTAACCTTTTATATACCAGCATATTATATTTTATTTATTTTCAATTTTTATCACCTTTTTATTAAAAATCTTTGTATTATTTCGACTAATTATATTGTCAATATTTCATTCCTTTATATTATACTTATTATCTATATTTGCAAAAAAATAAGCTATATGAAAAATTTATTTACATTATTATTAGTGGCCGGATTGTTTTTTTCGACCTTGGAATCTAAGGCGCAGGAAAACTATGGTAACGCTTTAAACGCCTTTGTCAGTTTTGGCGACAATTCAAGTATTGGAGCCTATTATGAGTTTCAAGTCCATCCTGACATAACTGTATCACCAGAAGCGAAACTCTGGTTCGGAAAGTCTCAAATGGCTATAGGTGCCCGAGGAGATTATTACTTCGATCGTATCTTTAAATTGGCTGAACCCTGGGATATTTGGGGCGGAGCGGGAATCGGATTTGCTTTTGGAGATGATAAAGAAGACGATTTAAATTTCAATATTCACGCTGGTGGTGAATACAAATTCAACGAAACATGGGGGCTTATCCTTGAAATTGGTGGTGGATCTGCCTTTTCTGGAGGTATAGGTGTTGGAATTCATCTCTAATTAATCCCCGACCTCACTAAGAAGCCCTGTTATTTTTTTAACGGGGCTTTTTATTTATTATAAATTAAAATTCTTAAGTTTGAGCCAAAATTTATCCAGGCATGCAAATCTTAGGAATAGACATCGGTGGAACCGGAATTAAAGGAGCCATCGTTGATACCTCTACTGGTGAACTTCTCACTGAAAAATTCAGACTAAAAACACCCAAACCCGCTAAACCCGAAGAAGTAGCTAAAACGGTTCGTCAAATTGCCGACCATTTCAATTGGAAGGGAAAGGCAGGGGCTGGTTTTCCTACTCCATTGGCTCATGGAAAATGCATGAGTGGAGGCAACTTGGATCCTGATTGGAAGGGAGTTCATGTTGACCAACTGTTCAGTAAAGTTACTGGCCTAGATTTTACAGTGATCAATGATGCCGATGCTGCTGCCGAAGCCGAAATGCATTTTGGAGCAGGTAAAGACAAAAGCGGTTTAGTTGCAGTAATTACTTTGGGTACAGGTATTGGATCAGGACTTTTCTTTAATGGCCACCTTATTCCTAATACTGAATTAGGCCACGTTTCATATAAAGATGAAGCCTTTGAAAAATATGCCGCTGATTCAATTAGAAAAAAAGAAGATCTTAGCTATTCAAAATGGGGTCGGAGATTGAACAAATATTTTAAACATATTGAACTAATTCTTTCACCAGATCTCTTTATCATTGGAGGTGGTGCCAGTTCAAAAATCCATAAATTCAAAGACGAAATAACTATAAATACACCTATTATTCCAGCAGAAAACCAAAATGAAGCGGGTATTATTGGTGCCGCCATGGGTGCCTATGACGGAATAAGATAAGGTTCATTAAATCTTTTTATAGTGTGGAACTCTACTCTTCTGTAGAGCCTCATTAAGAATTACTTGAAAAATATTCTAAAAATCAAAAACTTTTAAGGTTTCATTATAGGCCGTTTCAAATCGAAGAGGGTTAATTCCTGTGCTTACTTTATTAGCTGTGAAATAGGATAATAACTTTTCTGTCGGCATATTTCCTGTTAAATCGTCCTTGGCCATAGGACAACCTCCATAACCCCTTATAGCGCCGTCGAACCTCATACATCCGGCATTAAATGCTGCATCCACCTTTTCATGCCATGATGCAGGATGGGTATGTAAATGGGCGCCAAACTCAATTTTAGGATACAAGGGTATGAGGTTTCTAAACAAATAGTCGATCGTCTTTCCTTCTGCCATCCCTACGGTATCAGATAAAGATAATATGGTGACTCCCAGTTGAGAAAGTGTTTCGGTCCATTGAGAAACGATATCTACATTCCAGGGATCTCCATAAGGGTTACCAAATCCCATTGACAAATAAGCCACAACCTCTTTATTATTTTTTAAGGCAACTTCTATAATCTGTTCCAGACTGATCAGCGACTGCGCAATGGTTTTACCCGTATTTCTCATTTGAAAATTTTCAGAAATGGAGAACGGATAACCCAGATAGCTTATCTCTTCAAAGTTACAGGCGTCATTAGCCCCTCTAAGGTTTGCCACAATGGCGAGTAACTTGCTTTGAGATGAAGATAAGTCAAGCCGAGATAAAACAGCAGCAGTATCCCTCATTTGAGGAATGGCCTTAGGAGACACAAAACTCCCAAAATCAATGGTGTCAAAACCAACTTTAAGCAAGGCATTGATATACCTGACCTTGGCATCTGTCAGTATAAAATGGCTTTTTATACCTTGCATAGCATCCCTGGGACATTCTATGATTTTGATTTGACTCATTGATGCAATGATTTAATGATACATTGATATAATGTAATTAGTCCTGAAATAGGTCTATATGTAAAAATAAACAAATTTCAGGACTAGTCTTGTGATTCAAAACTCGAAACCTTATAAACTTCTGTATTAGCTATCTGCAGCCATTAAGAACATAGGTTTCATTTCAAATCGATTGTAATGAGGTCTTAATCTTTCTATATTATAATATTTGTCAACATTGACTATTTTTTTGGAATTGGTAACTACATCCAGAGGT
>JAUXCI010000194.1 GCA_030618945.1 Flavobacteriaceae bacterium | reverse complement strand
TCCTCCAAATAATTTTATATAGCATTTGTTTCCATTAAAAAATCCATGGGTAGTGCATCTCCCATCCTTTCATTTCCAAAGTCTCCTCCAAATTTTACACGCTTAATAGGACTGTGATTTCCAAAGGCGTCAATTAAAAAAAAATTGTCAGAAACTTCAATTACTGATACATTTCTGTGTTCATAAACAACTTGAAATCTTCCTGGTGCATTTACTTTTATTTGACCATAAATTCGAGTTGGCGATATAGTGAAACATTCCTTTGGGTCAGTAACAATTCCATTCACATGAATCTTATATCCTTTCTGGGCTAGTTCACCCCGAGATAATGCTCTCATAAAATGCAATACAGAACCTCCATATGCTTTTTTTCTCAATGTTTGTGTTGCCGGTAAATTCAAAGTATCATAATTTTGGTATCTATTTGAACCTTGATAAAACACCCTTATTGCGTCTAAGTGTTTCTTATTCTTACTTACTTTTCCATATCTAACTGTAAAGTTCTTAAGATCGGTCATAATGAGATACTTTAGCCGAGTATTATTAATTTGTAGTTGTTTTTTAGATCTGGCTGTCAGCCTTTTATATTTTATGGAATAAGTCAAAATTAAATCTTCTTCATTCATTATCTGGCAATACTTTCCATTTTCAGAAACGCCTAAGTACTGTTTTTTGAATTCCCTTAACTTCAATTCCCTGGGCCAATCATCGTCTGAAGAAACGATAACTTCTTCCAATTCGATATAAGAAGGATTCAAATTTATCTTAATAGCTCCATTGATCTCATCTAATGAAAGTGTATACCTTTCATATCCCATATGGTATATAATCAAATTAGTTTTAAGGTTCTTAATTTTTGTAAGGCTGAATTCGCCGTGAATATTGGTAGTAGTGCCAATGGTTGTGTTGTCAAAATAAACTGAGGCCCCTTCTATGGGCCTATTGGTTTCCTTGTCAAACACAAGGCCTTCAATCTCTTGTGAAAGAACAATTGTATTTAGCATACTTATGAAGCAAACCAATAAATACTGAGAAATATTTTTCATTAATATGATATCGAATAAGTCCTAAATTAATAAAAAATTATCAGCTCATATCTGGATCAGCACAATTCAATAAAATAATGCAAGAGATCAGTTGTAGTAATGATGCCTACTAATTTTCCATCATCTACTACGGGTAAAGAATGAAATTCCTTGCTGGCCAGCAATTTAGAAACCTCCAAAATTGTGGTCTTAGGGCTTGCCGTTAAAGGGTTTTTGAT
Source organism: Flavobacteriaceae bacterium (assembly GCA_030618945.1). Taxonomy (GTDB): domain Bacteria; phylum Bacteroidota; class Bacteroidia; order Flavobacteriales; family Flavobacteriaceae; genus Lutimonas. The sequence goes on along the minus strand of JAUXCI010000194.1, from coordinate 3,938 downwards.
CATCATATCGTTGATGCTTAGCATATTATAAACAGGCGTATCTTCTGTTCCTTCTTTGCTATAGGCATCTATAAAGCTTATTCGCTGCAAATCTGATAAACTAATCAAACCGATAAGTTTGTCCTCATCTACCACAGGCATGTGCCTGATATGATTGGTTTTCATTCTTTTTTCCGCAGAATAAAGCGAATCCTTAAGACTTAAAGTAACGACATCCTTGGTCATAATACTTGAAATAGGCTGATTTTTTTTCATCCGACATGCTCTTTATTGTCCTTATAAAGTACAAAAAAAAATGTCAGAAATACAATGATTTAAGTCATAAAGAAGAGAAAATAATTAGCTGGACTTTCGTGGACCACTATTTCTATTTCTCCAATAGTTATTCTTCCCAGCACTTTTCTTTTTTTGACCTGGTTTGGGATGCCTTTTATGACCATGCGTTCTTTCCGGCTCTTCCGATGCCCTTTCAAGAAGATCATTTAAAAAGGGATGCTCGTGAATAACACTAATCTTTTTCCTGATCAGTTTTTCAATATCTTTTAAATAGGGTCTTTCTTCAATGTCGCAAAATGATACTGCCTCACCACTTGATCCCGCTCTACCCGTTCTTCCTATACGGTGCACATATGATTCTGGGATATTAGGTAAATCATAATTGACCACGTGCGACAATTCATCAATGTCAATCCCCCTGGCGGCAATATCAGTGGCCACTAAAACCTTAATCTTTCCCTTTTTAAAATCATCTAAAGCTACTTCCCTTGCCTTTTGAGATTTGTTGCCATGAATAGCTGCGCTTTGAAAACCATCCCTTTGCAAAAGTTTTACCACTTTATTTGCTCCGTGTTTGGTTCGTGAAAACACCAATACAGACTCCATACCTTGGGTTTGCAAAAGGTGGACCAATAATCTGATCTTGTTCTTTTTAGTAACAAAATAGATGCTTTGTTTTACTTTTTCCGCCGTGGTTTGCTCGGGTCTTACCGTTACCCTTTCAGGATTTCCAAGTATTTTCTTTGATAGCTCCACAATGGTAGGATGCATAGTTGCTGAAAAAAATAAGGATTGTCTTTTGCGTGGTAATAACGCGATTATCTTTTTAATGTCATGGATAAAACCCATGTCCAGCATTTGATCTGCCTCATCCAGAACAAAGTATTCAATATCTTTCAAAGAGATATAACCCTGATTGATCAGGTCCAATAACCTTCCTGGTGTGGCAACCAAGATGTCTACTCCCCTTCTTAAGGCTTCTACCTGTGCTCCTTGTTTAACGCCTCCAAAAACAACTGTGTTTTTAAGGTTTGTATATTTTCCATACACCCCAAAGCTTACGGCTATTTGAGTTGCCAATTCTCTAGTAGGAGTCACTATCAAGGACTTTATTTTACGCCTACCCCTTTCATCAGCACGAGCTAAACTCATTTGTTGAAGAATTGGAATAGCAAAGGCCGCCGTTTTACCCGTACCTGTTTGAGCACAGCCCAAAAGATCTTTGCCCTTTAATAATATTGGTATTGATTGTTTTTGTATGGGAGTTGGAATGGTATAGCCCTCTTCATGTAACGCCTTTTGAATTGCCGGCGTAAGTCCTAAATCTTTGAAAGTCATATATTTTATAAAAGTTGCAAAGATAAATGATTATTTGGATATAATCGATTTTATGTCTCATATGGGCTGCTGATTCTGTATTTTTTCAGATGGAATCGACTTAGCAAATACCCCATAAGACTATAATATAGAGATACTTAGATTTGTTGAAATTCCAAAAATCACATAAATGTTTGCGATTTATAAAAATAAAAGCGATTCAATAATTGCTATTGAGCATTATTTAATACTAGTCTGGCTTAATTTAAAATCCTATATCAAGATCCAGACGGATTCTATTACCATTTTCCAGGTAATCTCCATAAGGGATAATCTGATTTACCATAAAAAATCTCATTTTCAGCCGCATACTTTTATTGATCTTATAAGCCGCTGCGAACTCGATACCCTTAAAATTTGTTAGCCTACCATCAGGCGAACCTTGTGCGCTATAATCCCATCGGGCCCAATCGTTTTGTGCCAGAAAATCAACCGCTGCATATCTTTCGAGATAGGTGTAATAAACACCTGCGCTAAAGTCTCCTTTCTTTTTTAAATTACCCCATATCAGACTTCCAACGAAGCCTTTCTTCTGATCTTTCAATGAATCTGGAATAGAATCGTTTTGTTGATAATTCTCAAGATTCTGATAGAGATCGAGGCCAAGGGTGATTTTTTGTTTTTCAAGGGCAAGCACTTTTGATCCCAGATGAACTATGGAATAATTGATTTGATAAGTATCATTACCATCAGGAATATTGGGCATTTTATTAAAATAATAAAAGGTGGGAAACACAGTAAGTCTGTTAGCCCAGTGTTTCGTAGTTGCCTGAATTACTTGAATATAACTATCTTTATTTAATGAAGAATTATTACTTCTCATGACATAATGAGCCGCACTGAATTTCATGCTTTGAATCCAATTGGATTCCAACTCGAAAAAAGCACTTCCAAAAATCCCTTCAGGAAAAACATTATCACTCCAAAACAATTCATTTTGCTTTTCAAAGGAAAAGGCATTTTTACCCACCCAGGCATCGAGCCATTTATACTGAGCTCTAAAAAATAATTTTTCAAAGGCAATGGGCAAGCTACTGAATTCATCAAAGCCTTGACCAAGTGTGAGATTTGGGTCCTGCTGCTTTTCAGGATCCCCTGTCCTAATTCTAATCCCAAAGGAAGCCCAGTCATTCGCTTTATAATTTATACCCACGCGTGCCCGATAACGCAATCGTGTTCTATCATCTCTGTAAGTACCGTCCGATTTACGAGAATTCCAATCCTCTTCAATTCTAAACCTGAAATCTCCAGTAAATGAAAGTTTCTTTTCTTGATCTTCCTGAGCATAAGCATATGAAAGTGCAAAAATCAAGAATAACAGCATAAAGGAATATTTTTTTATGTCAATTTCAATAGTAATCATACGGTCATCCTAAAGTAGATGCCAAACTTAGCCTTTAAATTCACAGCTTTAAATGATATAAGTCAGGGGGCAGCATTGATTTTAAACTGAACTCTCAATGAAAATCATCTTATAAACAAAGCCTCTACACTCTGCTTTACAGGGTCATCTAAACAAAGGCTTCAGCCTTAGAAAGGAAAAAATAATAATTTTATTGTCAGGAACTAGAATTCATAGAGTCTAATCAATCCAATAAAATATAAAATGAAGAACAAAAAGAAAATTATTAAAATAGTTGTGCTATTAATAGGGGCAGGAATTCTTATTGCAGGAGGGCTTGGTTTTTATATGTTCAACAAGCCGGCCAGAGATGTTCAAAATACCAGAACTGATTTTAGTTATAATTCAAGCGATATTGTAAGCGAATATTTAACAGACGCTCAAAAGGCAAATAACAAATACCTTGATGATACGGGCAATTCCAAAGTGCTTGAAATATCGGGTATAGTTGCTGAGATTTCGGAAGATTTTAATAAACAAAAAGTAATTCTCTTAAAAGCTGATTCAGATAAGGCGGGTGTTAGCTGCACCTTTACATCAGAAACCAATTCACAGGTAGAAAATATTAAAATTGGAGATCAAATCACCATTAAAGGGGTTATCCGTTCAGGCGCTTCTTTTGATGAAGATTTAGACATGTATGAAAATGTCATCATTGAAAAAAGCGGTATCGTATCAAATAAATAACAATTATAAATCATTAAATTTTTAAACATGAAAAAAATAACTATCCTTTCAATAATTGCTTCTGTAGTTTTTTCTGCAACATCATTTACGGCTTCTGCACAGAAAATTGTCAGTTCACAAACACATTTTAAATTCTTTTCATCAACCCCGGCTGAAGACATTGAAGCCAACAACTACAAAGCAGTTGGCACTATTG
>JAUXCI010000158.1 GCA_030618945.1 Flavobacteriaceae bacterium | reverse complement strand
TAGTACAATAAGCTAAAAAACCGGTTGTCATTTTTTGTGTCTTGTGATAAATAATCAAAGGCAAATGATCCAATCTTATAAAAGAAACCCGCAACTTGACGAACAGTGCCATAGCATCTTAATTGGGTCAGGAATGGGTGAGCGACTATTTAAGCCTCTTTTCCAAATCAGTTCTATGGACCTGAAGCAACCTTTCAATGGCTTGTCCGTCCCTAAAAGACTGTGCCCTCAAACTTAGATCTCCTGCAGGGATTTCAAAGGGCTCTGTATATTTTTTTCCCAATTCAATCGGGTAAGTATTGTCAATTGTATAGTACATCTCTATATCGGTAAAAGGATTCTTCAACTCACACATGAGTTTTCTGCCTTCCATATATACTCTAATTTCAGGTTCATATATGGTCTTCGCAACACTCACTCCTCGCGCATCAAACTTTTTAAAATGCACCTCTGTTCTCGACAAGAAATTTTCCCAGTTTTTATTTTCCTTGGGGCTCCACAGAGACTCTGATAGGGCCATCGCTCTAGGATAGGTCATATAAAAGGCAAAAGGCAAATTCGGAACCTCTTCCGTCCAAAGGTTACCCTGACCTCCTAAAATCAATTCCGGATCTAATACAAAGTCAGGAACAGGTTCAAAGCTATAGGCTTTTTTAAGAGAAAGATCTGCATAGATTTTGTTCTCTACACTATAATCACCCTGCGTATAATCGAGATAAACAAATTGTTTTGGAGTCATAACTACCTCATGACCTAATGCAGCAGCTTCGATTCCTCCTTTTACACCTCTCCAACTCATCACAGTTGCCCCTTCCGCCAGTCCTCCGTCAAGGATCTCATCCCAGCCAATCATTTTCTTTCCCTTACTGCTAATGATCTTTTCCACTCTTTTCACAAAATAACTCTGCATTTCATGCCCGTCTTTGATGCCATTCTTGGCCATAAAAGCCTGCACCTTTTCATCTTGTTCCCAAAAGCCGTGATAACATTCATCTCCACCCATATGAATATATTCGCCTGGAAATAAATCAGCAATTTCACCGAAAATCATATCCAAAAAAGCATACACCCCTTCGTCAGCAGGATTAAGTGTATTCTCAATAAGCATTTTAAAAGTGTCATCGTCATACCATTCCGCAATTTTAGCACCGGGATTAACCATTTTAAATTCTTTCTTTGTCGATAACTGAGGATAAGCCGCCAATAAAGCCATACTATGACCAGGTACGTCAATTTCAGGTACTATGGTAATGTTCCTTTCAGAAGCATATGCAATGACTTCCTTGACTTGTTCCTGTGTATAAAAACCTCCATAAGTAGATTTTTCAGACGTTTTCGGAGTGGCTCTAAAAGCGCCAAATTTTCCATGTCTTTCTGCTCTCCATGCTCCAACTTCCGTCAACTTTGGGAAAGTCTTGATTTCAATTCTCCATCCCTCATCATCTGTGAGGTGCCAGTGAAAAACGTTTAATTTATATGCTGCCATCTGATCCAAATAGGCTTTTACATCTTCAACTGAAAAGAAATGACGACTAACGTCTAACATTAATCCCCTCCATCCAAATCTAGGATAATCTTTGATGATACAAGTTTCTATTCTTATTGGTTCTTGTTCGCCTTCAGCGGATAAAGTTCGTTTAACAGGAAACAATTGTTTAATGGTTTGTAAGCCATTAAAAACTCCTGCTGATGCATTCGCCATAAGGACCATTCCCCCTTCTTCAACCACCAGTTGATAACCTTCAATGCCAAGTTCTTCATCTGGGGTCTCATTTAAGCCAATGATCAATCCATTTGTTGAAGTACTGTCAATGGTTTGAGTAGAAAAAACGATGTCTAAATATGAAAGGTCTTTTTTAAACACATCCAATTGTCTGGACAGGGTATCGTTTTCAGAAAGCAAATTTATACTTAGATCTTTATAAAGGATCAACTCTCCTCCTGCACTTTCATAAGACACCGGTACCGGAATGATATTGTTTTGAGCAAGGGAAATTTGACTTAGAAAAAGAAATAATATAGTAAGTAGTTTAACAATGATTTTCATGAAAGAAATTATTAAAAATTAGCAGGTTTTTTGAAACGGAAAATTAATGGAATTAGATCTATTAAACTAGGGATATACGAAAAAAAAATACAGGTAGAATTGCTTCTCCTGTATTTTTCAATCTAATCTAAACTTAACCTATCAACTTATTCTTTAATTAATTCATACTGATAATATTGGGCTCGTAAGTGAGTCCATGTCCAAATTTATATAATGGATCCACAGAGTCATATGGAACATCCTCCAATTGATTCTCTACCGCTTCCCAGGATGAGGGTAATTCAAATGGCAGCTTACCAGAAGGTGTTTCCATTCCAAAGATCAACTCATTCAATACCTCATCAGTTGTTCCAAAATCGGCCATTAGAGCCGCACTAACTTCAGAAATGTCGGTCAGGATTGCAGGCCTTTCCAAATTCACAACCACTATGGAAGGTTTTTGCGTTATCAGATCAATAATCTTTTTCTTTTCTTCATCGCTGTAATACAACCTGCCTTGGTGAAAGAATGATTCAAGAAAATATTCATCCCTTTCATCATATGGGGTTTTAAGTCTGGTCAAAATCACATCGGCTTCCAACGGATCGTTCACCAATTCCCCATAAGTGTTCAGCACCTCACTGTTAATCATTCCCTCCGCATATATTTTTGTTCCTTTTTTCAAAGGAAGTAATTGATCATTTTTCAATAATACTGCTGATTTAGCTTGGGCCACCTTTCCCATTTCTCTAAAGGCATTACTACCTGCAATCTCATTAGCTTGTTTTTCATTGACATAAGGATTATCAAAAAGACCAAGTCTGAATTTATCCTTTAAAATTCTTTTAACTGATTGGTCTATTCTTGCTTCAGATAACTGACCTGATTTTACCAATTCAATAATCAATTCTGGGTTATCTTCTCCTCCAAACTGATCACAACCTGCGTCAATTACTTTTTTCGTTCTTTCACTTGGGCTCAAGTTCTCTACACCCCAGGCTCTGGCATCACCTATTTTGCTGCCACTAATTATATTCCAATCGGTACAAACCACCCCGTCAAACTTGTATTTTTCTCTCAGCATTTTTGTGATGATGGTTTTGTTGAATGCAAATCCTACGTTCTCATCAGTTTGATCAACTGGTATCCCATAATAAGGCATCATCTGAGCCGTTTTCGCCGGAAAGGCTCCTTTTTCAAAAGGAATAAGGTGGTAATCAAAATTATTTCCGGGATAAACCTGATCCTTTCCGTAAGGGAAATGTGCGTCTTCACCCTTGGCCTGTGGTCCACCTCCTGAAAAATGTTTGGTCATGCAGGCTACACTTGTTGTTCCTAAGGAATCTCCTTGAAATCCCAATACATAGGCTTTAGTCATAGCAGCCGATAATTCAGCATCCTCACCAAAGGTCCCATTTGACCTTCCCCATCTGGGCTCGGTTGCTAAATCAGCCATTGGATGCAGGGCTAGTCTTATTCCTGTAGCCAAATATTCTTGCCTTGCAATATTACCGAATTCCCTTACCAGTAAAGTATCTCGAGTAGCTGCCAATCCTAAAGACGAAGGCCATTGAGAAAAAGATGGGGTATATAAGGCAGCTCCAATGTTATTTTCTGTTCCATGTCTTGGATCGGTTGCAATGGTAATTGGAATACCCAATCTTGATCTTTCTCCAATCTTTTGGAGCTTGTTGCTATTTCTTGCGATAATATCTGCATCATGTCCATGCAAAATGTTAAAACTGTTCATTTTTTTATTGACAAGCATTTCCGAACTCGATGACATCATCAACATCATCATAACGTCTATTGGATTAGAAGATAAAAAAGGTTTATCAATGGGTTCGCCTTCGGGTGTCATACCAATCATGGTAATAAACATGGTTCCTGCTTTTTCTTCCAAGGTCATTTGAGACACTAAATCATTTACTCTGTCATCAATAGAAACATTTGGATCTTCGTAAAGATCTAGTTTTCCATTCTTATTAAGGTCTCTAAACTCAATACCATTTAGCTTCAAAAGAGGAGCTTCCTTTCCAAGCATACTATAATTGTTGTTGACCTTACTCGAAATTCTACTATAAGTAATAAAACCCGTTAAAATCAATAAGACTACAACCACACCTAGAGCTATACCTGTAATTTTTAAAAATTTTTTCATTATTAATGTGTTTCAATGACACAAAGATATAAAATATATTTATTGTGTACAAATGACACGAAGAATTTTTTATATATTAGCCACATGAACAAAAAAACAATTCCTGATGAAGCCTTATTTGATACAGATCCCTTTATGCCGGGCCTGTCGGTTGACTGTGTAACAATTGGTTTTGAGGATAATAAACTGAAAGTTTTAGTTCTTAAATGGAAAACACTAGGTGGATTATGGACGCTTCCTGGAGGCTTTGTTTTTAAAAATGAGGATTTAAATGAAGCGGCGATCAGAGTACTCAAAGAGAGGACAGGAATCAAGCTTCCATTTTTAGAACAATTCCATACTTTTGGGGCGGTTAATCGGCGTGACCCAAACGAAATTGATGGATTTATAAAAAATCTTGAATCATTTGGTATAGAAGGAGAATTGATGAATTGGTTCAGTCAACGTTTTGTTTCCGCTGGTTATGTTTCCCTGATTGATATTCAAAAATGTAATCTTAAAACAGATGTTTTTAGTGCGGAAATCAAGTGGGCTTCCCTTGAAGAGTTGCCAGACCTGATTCTTGATCACAATCATATTGTGAAAACGGCTTTGGATTATATTAAAAATCTGCTCCAATACCTTCCCGTTGGAATTACCTTGTTACCCGAAAAATTTACCATGAAGGAGCTGCAATATCTATATGAAGCCATTCTTCAAAAAAAATTAGATCGCGGTAATTTTCAAAGAAAAATGCTAAAGCTTGACATCTTTAATCGTCATGAAAAGATGATGGAAGGAAAAGCCAATAAAGCGCCCTATCTATATTCCATTGATAAGGAAAGGTATGAGAAATTACTGGCAAATGGTTATGGATTTTCCTCTTAACAGAAATCCCTACTCTTTCGATTTAAAATATTAATCGGTCTCGATGCGTTAATTTACTGTAAAAGTATCTTTTATCAATTTAGCCTCCTCTGACGAAGCTCCAATATAAAGTTCATACTGCATTTCTTCTATCTTCCATTCTTTTGCTTCCGGATCATACCAGGCAAGGTCTTCAATCTTAAGCTCGAAATCTACTTTTTTTGTTTCTCCGGGTTCAAGGCCGATCTTATCAAAACCGCGTAACAGTTTAACGGGGCGATCAATTTTAGAGTTCTTAAACCCTACGTATAACTGAACAATTTCTTCTCCGAAAACATCACCCGTATTGCTAACATTAACACTGGCTTTCATCACAGCAGTCTTATCCAATTCAGGCATTTCTATTTCTAAAATATCATAAGAAAAAGTCGTATAGCTCAATCCAAATCCGAAAGGATAGGCTATATCAATATTTTTTTTCTCAAATAAAGTATATCCGTGATAATAACCATATTCTATCTTAAGTGTATATGGATTAAAATAAGGATAGTCCGAATCGTTTCTTGCGATTGAAAAAGGTAATTTACCACTTGGATTGACTTTCCCATACAGAATATTTGCCAAGGCAGCACCTCCTTGCATCCCACCATACCAGGCAAAAACAATTCCTGCTACCTTTTGCTCCCATGTATTCATATTAATAGCACTTCCTCCAACATAAACAACTACTATATTTTTATTTACTGAAGAAACTGCTTGAATAAGGGCTTCATCTTCTGCGAGCAATTTCAAACTCTCTCTGTCACCACCTATTCCTTTTTTACCCATCAACTTTCCGGCCTCCGCCGATTCTTGCATATTATTATCAAAATTTATGTATTCTCCTTCATCCTCAAAAGTATAGCCCACAACAAGAATCACTTGGTCAGCCTCTTTGGCCTTATCCGCAGCAAGATTCGAGTCAGGTCCATCATATAATTCCACATCATTTTGTAAAGGCTGATTTAAGGCTTTAATACCTTCATAAGGGGTGATGATGTTTAAAGATGTAGAATTACTACTGCCTTGGTCTCCTGTGTTTTCCATATTAGCAAGCCTTCCCAATACCAAAACCTTTTGTCCTGTTTCAGCAGGCAATGGCAGCACCTCATTGTTTTTTATCAGCACCATGCTCTTCTCTGCAGCAATTCTTGCCAAAGTTACATGCGATTCTTTCTC
>JAUXCI010000262.1 GCA_030618945.1 Flavobacteriaceae bacterium | reverse complement strand
TTAGGTTTCTTGCTCGTTATGTTTTTCCTCTTTTCCTCCTGATTCTTGAGCCCTGGTTGGGATGACAAAACATAAAATTAAAAAACAAAGGCTTCCCAAAAGCTTTTTTTTAATCATAAAACACTTAAGATTTATAGAATCAAAAGTACCCATTAATATTTGATAATAAAAATATTGAATCATTCTCAAAAGTTCTGAATTATATTTTATTTTTGCACATGCAAAACAAGGTTTTAATTTTAGATTTCGGATCACAGGTAACCCAACTAATTGCGAGAAGGGTTAGAGAACTCAATATATACTGTGAAATTCATCCTTACAATAGTAAGAAATTCAATAGTGACGATTTTCATGCGGTTATTCTTTCTGGGAGCCCGTATTCAGTTAGAAATGAAGATGCACCCCACCCTGATCTGTCAAATATAAAAGGTAAAAAGCCTTTATTAGGTATTTGCTATGGAGCCCAATACCTGGTTCACTTTTTCGGAGGTAAAGTTGGTTCATCCAGTTCACGGGAATACGGCAGAGCCAATTTATCATTTGTGGATCACAGCAATGAGTTGTTTAATGAAATTGAAAAAGGTTCCCAGGTTTGGATGAGCCATAGTGATACCATTGTTGAAATACCTGATGATTATAAAGTTATTGCAAGTACTCACGATATTGCTAATGCAGCGTTTAAAATAGAAGGCGAACAGACTTATGCCATTCAGTTTCACCCAGAGGTGTACCACAGCACAGATGGGAAACAATTATTGGAGAACTTTTTGGTACACATAGCAGGGGTAAAGCAGGATTGGACACCTAATTCGTTTGTTGATACCTCAGTAGCTGAGCTAAAAGCTAAGATAGGCAATGAAAAAGTTGTATTAGGATTATCTGGGGGAGTTGATTCCACGGTCGCAGCCGTGTTACTGGATAAGGCCATTGGCGAAAATCTGTATTGTATTTTTGTTAATAATGGTTTGTTGAGAAAACATGAGTTTGAAAATGTACTGGATCAATATAAACACATGGGACTCAACGTTAAAGGTGTTGATTCTGCAGACAGGTTTATAGATAAATTAAAAGGAATTGAAGATCCTGAGTTAAAAAGAAAGGCGATAGGAAATACATTCATTGACGTATTTGATGATGAAGCCCATTTAATTGAAAATGTGACTTGGTTGGCACAGGGCACCATTTATCCTGATGTGATTGAATCAGTTTCTGTATCAGGGGGCCCATCGGCTACGATAAAATCGCATCATAATGTTGGAGGCTTGCCGGATTTTATGAAGCTTAAAATAGTTGAACCCCTTCGAATGATTTTTAAGGATGAGGTTAGAAGGGTAGGCAGAAGTATGGGTATTGATGATGAGCTGTTGGGAAGACACCCTTTTCCAGGCCCAGGCTTAGGTATACGCATATTGGGAGATGTTACTGCCGAAAAAGTTAGAATGTTGCAAGAAGTTGACCATATTTTTTTAGATGGATTAAAGCGATGGAAATTATATGATTCTGTATGGCAGGCTGGAGCTATGTTGTTGCCGGTACAATCAGTAGGAGTGATGGGCGACGAAAGAACTTATGAAAAAGCAGTGGTACTAAGGGCGGTTTCCTCAACTGATGGAATGACGGCAGATTGGGTAGACTTACCGTATAAATTTCTACAGGAAACATCAAACAAAATCATTAATGGTGTTAAAGGAGTAAACCGCGTAGTATACGATATTAGCTCAAAACCCCCGGCGACCATAGAATGGGAATAATTACTTTATATTTGTCAGGTTCACTTTTCAGATATAAATGTAAAAAGTTAAAAGATTGCTAAAAGAGATCTTAGATAGAATAACTAGGGTTATTTCAAGTTAGAATTATTAGAATGCCGAATTCAATGAAAAACATTAAACTTATTGTCATCTTATTCTTGATAGGCTGTTCAAGCATTTTTGCTCAGGATAAGAAATTTATCACCTATAAGGTAAAGGACGGAGAAACCGTTCAAAGTATTTCAAAAGCCTTGGCTATAACGCCTTATGACCTACTTAAATTAAACCCTGATATAAAAGACAATGTGGCCGGCGGTGAGATTATTATTGTTCCAAATAAAGCCTATGATCCTTTATTGGACATTAACAATGCTGATTTAAGCGGAATTGGCGATAAAGACATTGTTGTTGATAAATTCATTTATCATGAAGTGGCTCCAAAAGAAACCATTTATAGTATTGTCAAAAGTTTTAATATCAGTTCTGATGAACTCAACCAGAATAATCCTTTTTTGATATCTGATGGTTTGAAAATTGGGCAGGTGATAAAAATTCCACTCACCATTAATGAAGCTCAAATAGAAAATATAGATAAAAACACACAGCCCTATTTGGTTAAACCAAAAGAAACCAAATATAGTATAGCCAAGAAATTTGGTCTTAGCATTGAATATCTGGAAAAGCTAAATCCAAAAATAGCTCAAAATGGTTTACAGATTGGAGATGTTATAGTGGTTCCCATTGAAGTTGTGGTATCCGGTGATGAAGATTTTATTATTTATGAAGTACAGAAACTGGAAACCATGTACAGCCTTACTCATAAATTTAGTGTTACGGCCGATGAACTGGAAGTACTTAATCCTGAGTTATTGAATGGAGTTAGGGAAGGTATGCTCCTTAAGATTCCCAATAAAACAAAAGAAAACAAAATTGAGTTTGTTGATTTGATACCGGAGGGTAAAAGATTGGACATAGCCATGATGTTACCTTTTAAGAGTAATCGGGACAGTCTGGATTTTGAAAATGACCGATTGTTAAAGATCACAAGTGATTTTTATCTTGGTGCCTTAATGGCGATAGACTCCTTAAAAAAGCAAGGATTATCGGTTCGGTTGAAAGTTTATGATACTGAGAATGACAAGAAGATTTCTGACAGGATTAGTAAAGAAGTGCAATTGCAGGAATTTGATGCGGTTGTTGGCCCGATGTTCCTTAACAATGTCAAGGCGGTTTCGAATAATTTAAAGTATGGGAAGCCACTTATTATTTCCCCGATTTCTACCAAAGACCACTCTGATATAAGCAATAGAAAACTGGTACAGGAAAGAGCTTCACTGGAACATCATACAAATGAAATGATGGAGTTCATTAAGTCAAATTATGAGAATCAGGACTTAATTGTGATTAAAAATGAAAGTGAACGGTCAGAAGTTCAGTTTAATAGGATTATAAATGATATTCGAGCCTTAAACCCTGAAAAGGAAGTTAAGGTGCTTCAACCCAAGGATGGTTATATAAAACCTGAAGAATTTAAGGTATTTAGAGATACGCTTGACAGAGATATAGTCAATTGGTTTTTTCTAACAGATAATGATCCCGCTTATCTTGGAGACGTATTTAATAATTTAGGTGTGTTCCCTGAGCAGGATAGTTTGATGCTTTTTAGCTTTGAAAAAGACAGAAACTACAACAGGATTGACAATAACTTTCTTGCACGAGTAAATTTTCATTACCCGAGTAATTCATTTGTTGATCAGGAAGCTGTTTCCTATCAAAATTTTGAAAATTCCTTTAGGAGAAAATATTATGATTTCCCTTCTGAATATGCCGTTGAAGGCTTTGATCTGACTTATGACCTTTTGATGCGACTGGCTACGGGTAGTGAT
>JAUXCI010000160.1 GCA_030618945.1 Flavobacteriaceae bacterium | reverse complement strand
CCACAGATTAGAATTCGATTTGCCACGTCTAACCCGCAAGACATGAGTATTGACGTACTTTACAGTATGGCTAAATACGATAATATATGTAAATACATACACCTTCCCGTACAATCTGGAAGCACTAGAATGCTGGAAAGAATGAATCGGCAGCACACAAGAGAGGAATATATTGCATTGATTGATAATGTTCGTAAAATAATTCCTGACTGTGCCATATCTCAGGATATGATCACCGGCTTTTGTGGCGAGACAGAAGAAGACCATAAAGAAACTTTATCTCTGATGGAATATGTAAAATATGACTTTGGATTTATGTTCGCCTATTCGGAAAGACCGGGGACACTTGCAGCTAAGAAAATGGAAGATGATGTTCCCATGGAAATTAAAAAAAGACGTCTTTCAGAGATCATTAATTTGCAACAAAAGCTTTCCCTGTTTCATATGAAGAAATTTGTGGGGAAAACAGTTGAAATACTTATTGAAGGTGATTCTAAAAAATCAAGTGACCAGTGGATGGGAAGGAATTCTCAAAATGCGGTAGCAGTATTTCCTAAGAAGAATGAACAAATTGGTGACACCGTGATGGTGTATATTGACGATTGTACTTCGGCAACCTTGATTGGCAAAAGAGCCTAAAATTGAATTAAATCAGAAACCTTTCCTGTTGATACAACGGGCATAAATAAATTATTATGGACTCCTTACAAACCATAAAACAACGCTTCTCAATCATTGGAAATAACAGCCAACTCAATTTGGCCTTGCAAAAGGCAATGAGAGTGGCACCAACCGATATCACAGTACTCGTTACCGGAGAAAGTGGTGTTGGAAAGGAAGCTATTCCAAAGATTATCCATAGTTTATCACACAGAAAACATGCCAAGTACATTGCAGTAAACTGTGGGGCTATTCCTGAGGGAACTATCGATAGTGAACTTTTTGGTCATGAAAAAGGATCCTTTACAGGAGCTACTGTAACGAGAAGGGGTTATTTTGAAGAAGCCGATGGAGGTACTATTTTTATGGATGAAGTTGGAGAGCTACCTCTAACCACTCAGGTAAGATTACTCCGCGTTTTGGAAAATGGGGAGTTTCTTAAAGTTGGTTCATCAAAAGTTCAAAAAACAAATGTCAGAATTGTGGCTGCCACCAACGTCAAAATGGGACAAGCCATACAAAAAGGCAAATTCAGAGAAGATCTCTATTACCGGTTGAGTACGGTTGAAATCCACCTGCCTGAGCTTAGAAACAGACCTGATGACATTCATTTATTGTTTAGAAAATTTGCTTCGGATTTTGCCCAAAAATACAGTATGCCTACCATCCGACTGGATGACGAGGCAGTTGAGATGCTGGTTTCGAACCAATGGAAGGGCAACATCAGGCAACTGAAAAACCTGGCGGAACAAATATCAGTTATTGAACAAAAAAGAATTATCACTAAGGATCTTTTACGCACTTATCTACCTGATGCCAACCAAAACCTGCCAGCAATAATTTCTGAAAAAAAGCTGGATAGTGACTTTACCAACGAAAGAGAAATTCTCTACAAAATTCTTTTTGACATGAGAAATGACATCACTGATCTAAAAAAACTTACTCAGGAATTGATCAAAGACGAGGTCAAGAATCAACCAGAGGAAAAAACACAATTACTGATCGATAAGATTTACGGCAAACAAGAAGAACAAAAAAGTAATGCTGGTCTTGAATTTATAGACCAAGAAGAAGAGGACAATTATCAATCAAACCCTACCTTGATTTCATTTGACGATGCTGAGACCATAGAAGAAACGGTTTCACTTCAAGAAAAAGAGATTGAAATGATCAAACATGCACTAGATAGAAATAAAGGAAAAAGAAAGCTTGCAGCTAAAGAGTTAGGAATTTCAGAGAGAACCTTATACAGAAAAATAAACCAATATAATTTGTGATTTCAATCCTTTAATTGTTTATTTGTTTATCTTAATAACAGATGGGTTTAGTACCTTAAAACACATAGGCTTCTAAACAAAATGAATTGATTATACCCTGTATTTAGTATGGTGAAAAAATTTCTTTTGAGTTTTGTATTTCTGGTATTGATTCTGCCTTTTGGGTGTGGCGTTTATTCTTTTACAGGAGGAAGTACAGGAGATGCTAAAACGGTACAAATTGATTATTTTCCAAACATGGCCATTTTAGTTGAACCGACTTTAAGTCAGCAATTTACTGTTGCGCTCCAGGATCGTTTTTTAAGACAAACAAATCTAAAACTTACTGATGGCGGCGGGGATCTGCATTTTGAGGGAGAAATAACAGAATACAGGATCATTCCGATAGCAGCTACGGCAGAACAAACGGCTGCGCAAAACAGGCTTACTGTTGGTGTAAGAGTTCGCTATTACAACAAGCTTATAGAAGAGGATAACTTTGAGCAAACTTTTTCCTTTTACAGTGATTACGACGGAAGCCTTCAATTGACAGGAGCCGTCCTCGAAACTGCCTATAACGATATTTTTGAAAGAATAACGCAAGACATATTTAATGCAGCAGTAGCCAAGTGGTAAACAAATGAACCTGATTGAATTCAATAAAATACTATCCGGACCGGGCCAAATTAAAAAAGAGCAATTAAGCGGACTTTACAATATTATTGAAGAATACCCCTATTTTCAAGCAGCCCATTTTTTGCACCTTAACGGATTAAAGAATCGACATAGTTTTAAGTACAATGATTTTTTAAAAAAGACAGCAGCTTATACAACAGATCGTTCAGTTTTATTCGACTATATTACTTCTGATGATTATGACATTCATCCGGCACCAGCCGATATTATCGCTCCTGATACTGAAAAAAAACCCGTCAAAGCACCAGAAGATTCACCAGAAATTAAAAGCGATAGTCCCGAGGTAACTTTAAATATTGGAGCTCCGCTTAAATTTAAAAGGGAAGAGACTTTTTCCTTTCGAGAATGGTTACAATTAAGCAAGTTTGAACCCATAGTGAGAAAAAGTTCTAAGACGGATTCCAGCCAAATAATTGTTCAAAAAAATGATGATAAGGGTTTTAAACGCGTTACAGATATGGACCTTATTGATCAGTTTATTACCAAGAATCCAAAAATAAGTCCCTCTTTATTAGAAACTTATACTGATGCTACCATGGATAGCATTACCGAAAACGATAGCCTGATGACCGAAACCTTGGCTCACGTATATGTAGAACAAAAAAAGTATGAAAAAGCAATTACAGCTTTTACAATTTTAAGTTTGAAATATCCGGAAAAAAGTAGTTTCTTTGCACTCCAAATTGAAGCAATAAAAAAATTACAAGAAAAATAATATAGATTATGTCGTACTTTCTATTTTTAATTTTGATCATCATCGTTTCGTTATTACTCATATTGGTGATTATGGTTCAAAACCCTAAAGGAGGAGGGTTATCTTCATCATTTGGAGGAGGAGGTTCTCAGAGCCTTGGTGGTGTCCAGAATACAACCAATTTCTTAGATAGGAGTACCTGGACTTTGGCAATTGCCTTATTTGCTTTGATTCTTTTATCAAATTTTTCAATCCCAAGAACAAATTCAGTAAATGTTCAATCAGAAACTGAAGGTATTATAAATGATAGAGAAGTTTTAGACACTCCTGCAACCTTAGACACTGACAAAATTATTGACAGCGCAAATTAAGTGCTTGATAAAATAAAAAAAATGCCAACGTAGTGACACGTTGGCATTTTTTTGTTCTTATTTGTCAGGTAAATGACAATGGCAATATTATTGCTCAACTAACTTAAAGTATTAAATAACCTTTAAAATAATATATAATGAGTAAATTAACAATTAAGCCTCTTGCAGATAGAGTTCTTGTTGAGCCCTTAGCGGCAGAATCCAAAACAGCCTCAGGAATATACATCCCTGATTCGGCAAAAGAAAAACCACAACAAGGAAAAGTTGTAGCACTTGGTAATGGTACTAAAGACGAGCCGATGACCGTAAAGGTTGGTGATAATGTCTTGTATGGAAAATTTGCTGGTACAGAATTAAAATTGGATGGTAATGACTATCTGATAATGAGAGAAAGTGACATCTTCGCTATTGTTTAATCTTAAAAATATTTCAAAAAAAATAACATAAAATGGCAAAAAATATAATTTTTGATATCGAATCGCGTGAAGGATTGAAACGCGGTGTTGACGCATTAGCAAATGCAGTTAAAGTAACTTTAGGCCCAAAAGGTCGTAATGTAGTTATTGGTAAAGCTTTTGGCGGACCACAGATCACCAAGGATGGTGTAACTGTAGCTAAAGAAATTGAATTGGAAGATGCTCATGAAAATATGGGCGCTCAAATGGTAAAAGAAGTTGCTTCTAAAACCAATGATCTTGCTGGTGACGGTACTACTACTGCAACCGTATTAGCTCAGGCAATCGTAAAAGAAGGTTTGAAAAATGTTGCAGCCGGTGCTAATCCTCTTGATTTAAAACACGGTATTGACAAAGCTGTTCAGGTTATCATTGAAGAGCTGAAAAATCAATCACAAGTAGTTGGAAGTAAATTAGATAAGATCACACAAGTGGCTTCTATCTCTTCAAATAATGATGAGTCTATAGGAGAATTGATTGCTGAAGCTTTTGATAAAGTTGGTAAAGAAGGTGTGATCACTGTTGAAGAAGCAAAAGGAACTGAAACCTATGTTGACATCGTTGAAGGTATGCAATTTGACAGAGGATATTTGTCTCCATATTTTGTAACTGATTCAGAAAAAATGGTTACTGAACTTGAATCTCCATATATCTTATTGTATGACAAGAAGATATCGACGATGAAAGATTTACTACCTGTTCTTGAACCGGTAGCCCAATCAGGGAAACCTTTATTGATCATTGCGGAAGACATCGATGGTGAAGCACTTGCTACTTTAGTAGTAAATAAATTAAGAGGATCTTTAAAAATAGCAGCTGTAAAAGCTCCTGGTTTCGGTGATAGAAGAAAGGCTATGCTTGAAGACCTTGCAATTTTAACAGGAGGTACGGTAATTGCTGAAGAAAGAGGGTTTACCCTTGAAAATGCAACTATTGACATGTTGGGTTCGGCTGAAACAATTACTATTGACAAAGACAATACAACTGTTGTTAACGGTGCAGGAGATACTGACACAATCAAAGGAAGAGTTAGCCAGATCAAAGCTCAAATTGAGACTACAACTTCTGATTACGACAAAGAAAAACTTCAGGAACGCCTGGCTAAATTAGCAGGAGGTGTAGCTGTGTTGTACGTAGGTGCAGCCAGTGAAGTTGAAATGAAAGAGAAAAAAGACCGTGTTGATGATGCCTTACACGCAACAAGAGCTGCTGTAGAAGAAGGAATCATAGCTGGTGGTGGTGTTGGATTTGTGAGATCAAAAGCAAAACTTGAAAGCTTGAAAACAGATAATTTGGATGAAGCAACTGGTGTAAAGATTGTTGCCAGAGCTATCGAAGAGCCTCTTCGTCAGATTGCGGAGAATGCTGGTCATGAAGGTTCAGTTATCGTTTCTAAAGTATTGGAAGGTAAAAATGATTTCGGATTTAACGCCAAAAGCGGAGAATTTGTAAATATGTTCAAAGCGGGGATCATTGATCCTACTAAAGTGACTCGTATCGCTTTAGAAAACGCTGCTTCAGTTGCAGGAATGATCCTTACTACTGAATGTGCATTGGTAGACATCAAAGAAGATTCTCCGGCTCCAGCAATGCCTCCAATGGGTGGTGGTATGCCAGGAATGATGTAAATGTTAATTATTTAATATGTATTGATGCAATGATTTAATGTTGTTGAGATATGATCATAATAAATAAAGCACCTGTTCGAATTTCGAGCGGGTGTTTTTGATTAATGATGTATTGATTCAATGATGCTCTCAGCTGAGGTGATCGGAACTGAGGTGATCGGAGGTGAGGTGATGAGCTCCGAGACCTTCGGATATAATTTATAAATGCATGAATGTGTGAATAATTTGAAGATGTGCAAATTGACACTGATTGAATCTACATTAAACTTTCCAAACTCCCACCAGCCATTGAATAAACCGTTTCAACAATTAGGTACACTTCTCCCTTTTCGGATTTTGTTTTTTGAAATTTCTTGGATAGATCTTCGAGGCTATTGTGTTTGAAACTATAGGACCTTGCATTGGATAATTGGATTCCGTCTCT
>JAUXCI010000240.1 GCA_030618945.1 Flavobacteriaceae bacterium | reverse complement strand
CTTTATTTCAAAACCAAGGCATTATGACCGAAGCACTACAAGCTGTGCTTAATTTTGGCTTTGACACCCTGCAACTCCATAAGATAAAAGCCTTTACGCATTATGCTAACGAAAATTCCAAAAACTTGCTGACCAAAAATGCTTTTACACTGGTAGATGGAGAAAAAGATGCAGGTAATGAGGATAATATTATATTCTCAATAAAAAAATAAAGTATTTATATTTGTCAGCTTAAAAGAAAGCGCAAACGCTATTTTTTCTATAATTACCAGCCTCCACTGGCACCTCCGCCGCCAAAGCCGCCTCCGCCGAAGCCTCCGCCAAAGCCGCCTCCGCCACCAAAGCCTCCACCAGAGCTACTACTACCAAAACCACGGCCGCTGCCAAATCCACCTCTTCCTGCACTACTCAAAATAATGGCATCCAATAATGAAAAACCTCCGGATTTCCTACCTCCTTTTCCACCACCTCGTTTTCTATTTGACAGGATAATCATAATTACAATAAAAATGATTACAATAAACAGGGCAGGAAACTTCCCATTTTCACCTTCATTGCTTGTTTCTCCCTGGTATTCACCATTCATGATCTGTATTATGGCTGTAGTTCCTTGGTCCAGGCCTTGATAAAAATTACCCTGCTTAAACGCGGGAGTAATAATGTTTTCGATAATCCTTCTTGACAAAGCATCAGTAAGTTTGTGTTCAATACCATAACCCGTTCTGATGGTCATTCGCCTATCTTCTTTTGAAACCAAAAGCACGATCCCGTTATCTTCATCTTTTTGGCCCACACCCCATTTATGTGCCAATTCAGTTGCGTATAAAGCAATGTCATTGCCATCTAGAGAATTAACAGTGATCACTACTAATTGGGTTGAAGTGGTGTCGCTGTAGCTGATCAGTTTTTGTTCCAGCATTTTAGCTTCTGACCCATTCATCATTTTTGCGTAATCATAAACACTCGTCTGATTCTTGGGCTTTTCCGGTAAATAGTCCTGCGCCTTTACCTGATGAGAACCCAAGTACAAAAACAGAAATAACAGTCCGGAATATTTTATTAATTTGATATTCATTGTATTCAAAAACTTCTTTGTAATATTGATATGCAATATACCAATAATGCATGAATCGCATTCAAGTGCCATAAAATTTCTCTTATGAAAAATTTAATCCTAAGCCTGTTACTAATCACCTCCTTAGCCCAGGCACAGCAACTGGACATTGAAAAACTGAAAGGGATAATACCACGTGCCGTAGGACCTGCTGGGATGAGTGGTAGGATTACTGCTGTTGATGTGATAAACAACAATCCAAATGTGATCTTTATAGGCTCAGCCTCAGGAGGTGTTTGGAAATCAGAAAGTCAAGGGATAGACTGGAAGCCTGTTTTTGATAAAGAAAATCTGCAGGGTATTGGAGCAATTACCATACAACAAAGCAATCCGGATGTGATTTGGGTTGGAACGGGAGAAGGTAACCCCAGAAACAGCTTGAATGGCGGATTTGGAATTTACAAAAGCCTTGACGGAGGAGAAAGCTGGCAACTTATGGGGCTTGAAAAAACCAGAAATATCCACAGAATTATTGTCGACAGAGACAATCCGAACACCGTTTATGTGGCCGCCATTGGTTCACCCTGGGGAGAACATCCTGAAAGAGGGGTTTATAAAACAACAGATGGTGGTAAGACCTGGAAAAATATACTTTTTGTTAACGAGCAAACCGGAGCGGCTGACCTCGTTGTTGACGCCAACAATCCTAACAAATTGATTGCCGCTATGTGGCAGCATCTGCGAAAGCCATACACCTTTAATTCAGGAGGCGAAGGATCTGGTTTATACATCAGTTTTGATGGCGGTGAAAACTGGACCAAAAAAAATAAAGATGACGGTTTACCGGAAGGAGAACTAGGTCGAATCGGTTTGGCCATTTCACAAAGTAATCCCAAAGTGGTTTATGCCCTAATTGAATCGAAAAAAAATGGGCTCTACAAATCAGAGGATGGTGGGTTTAAATGGAAATTGATAAATAGCAATTCTTCAGGCAGAGACGGCGCCGGAATTGGCAACCGACCCTTCTACTATTCAGATATTTTCGTTGATCCCAAAAATGAAAACCGCATTTACAGCGTATTTACTTATGTCAATTTCAGTATTGACGGAGGGAAGAATTTTAAACAACTCATGCCTGCTTATGGAAGCAACGAAGGTATTCATCCTGACCATCACGCCTGGTGGATCCATCCTGAAAACCCATCTTTTATGATTGACGGCAACGATGGAGGCTTGAATATAACCAAAGACATGGGTAAAACCTGGCGCTTTGTTGAAAACCTTCCCGTTGGTCAGTTTTACCATATCAATGTTGATATGGAATTTCCATATAATCTTTATGGGGGAATGCAGGATAATGGATCATGGGTAGGACCTGCATATGTTTATAAATCTCAGGGAATTAGAAATTCATACTGGCAGGAAATCTTGTTTGGTGACGGTTTTGACGTTATCCCTGATCCCAAAAACAGTAGATTCGGATATGGCATGTCACAGCAAGGTTATGTAGCCAGATATGACAGAGAAACGGGGTCTTCAAAAACTGTCCGGCCCACTCATCCTGATCCTGATATTAAACTGAGGTTTAACTGGAATTCTGCCATTGCAATCGACCCTTTTGATCAGCAAACCATTTATTTTGGTAGCCAGTTCGTTCACAAATCTGGTAACGACGGACATGAATGGGAAATTATTTCACCCGACCTCACCAGCAATGATCCTAAAAAACAAGAACAACACGAAAGTGGTGGATTAACACTGGATGCTACAGGAGCCGAAAATTATTGTACCATACTGGCAATTAGCCCGAGTCCTTTGGAAAAAAATGTACTATGGGTAGGTACTGATGATGGTCGCATTCAATTGACACGGGATGGCGGGAAAAGCTGGAAAAATGTAACACCGAAAATACAAAATTACCCAAAAAATGGATGGGTCGCACAGGTCAAAACCTCTGCATTTAATAAAGGTGAGGTGTATGTGGTCCTAAACAATTACAGAAATTTTGATTTTAAACCCTATTTGTTCAGAACTAGAGATTATGGACTAACCTGGGAAAGTTTGTTGAGTAATCAACCAGAAATTTTTGGATACAGCCTGTCATTAGTGCAGGATCCGATAGAGAAGAAGCTGATGTTCCTCGGAACGGAAAATGGTTTATATATGAGTTTGGATGAAGGAAAAACCTGGAGCAAATGGACTGAAAACTATCCAAGCGTACCCACCATGGATATGGTAATCCATCCCAGAGAACACGATCTTGATATCGCTACTTTTGGGCGTTCTTTCTATGTTTTGGATGATATAAGACCTTTGCGGGAATTGGCTACAAATGGAGTGAGCCTGTTAAACGAAACAATCAAAATATTTAATCCACCTACTGCCTATTTATCACAGAATCAACAACCTAATGGAACCAGATTTGGCGGCAATGCCATTTTTAACGGGGAAAATCGAAAAAAAGGAGCCATGATCAGTTATGTGATTAATAAAAAGAAAGACGTTGAAAAAGAAACTAAACCTGAAAATAAAGAGCTCAAGAAAGACTCCTTGGTACTAAAGATTTACAATTCTAATGGCGAACAGATCAGAACCTTGACAAACAAGGTGCCGGAAAATAATGGGATAAACAGACTTTATTGGAATCTTGATGAAAAAGGAGTTTTTAGGCCATCCAGAAAAGACAATAAAAGTAAAACTGAACCTTCAGGCACAAAGGTGATTCCCGGAACCTATAAATTGGTGATAGTTTATCAGGGAGCTAAAGATTCTGCCAATATTGAGGTTGCTTATGACCCTAGAATCCAAATTTCAAAGGATGTATTAACGAAAAAACAAGATCTGCTAAAGGAATTGGAACTAAAAATGGATCTGTGTTACCGATCTGTGGAACGACTTAAGGATTCAAAAACCATAGTAAGCAATGTCAAAACACGCGCTTCAAAAATTGACAAAGAATCATATAAAGACCTGATCAAATCAAGTGACAGTATCTCTAAAAGAATTGATGGACTTATTGATGATATGCTGGGG
>JAUXCI010000136.1 GCA_030618945.1 Flavobacteriaceae bacterium | reverse complement strand
TTATAATAGAACATTTTGTTCCAAGAACTGCTAATTCAAAAGGAGCCAATTGACCAAAATTTCGCCTGCTTAGCTTTGCATGTTTTACATGATGTTTCATGACTAAATTAAAAAATAGATTAATGTTGAAATATTCGATGGCTAAAATACTTAATAAAGATCATTTTAAGAATATTTAGTGACTTTGAATGTCAAGGTGACTATTGATCCATGATTGAAAAAGGGGGAAATAGGATTCCCAAATAGTTGATTAAGAGGCACAGTTATAAAGATTTATTCACTCTATCTTTCGGGAAAATACTTCCGGTTGATTGAATGAATTCATCTTTATTTTAATTTTATATCGCTTTTGCCTCCTGTTTTCTCCACAAGTTTAATGTCTTTAATGATCATTTTTTGAGACAGGGCTTTACACATATCATATATTGTAAGTGCTGCTATGCTGGCTCCTGAAAGCGCTTCCATTTCAACTCCGGTTTTTCCTTCCATCTCTACACTGCATTGGATCGCAATATGTTCATCATCCAGAAAGTCTATGTCAATAGCAATTCCATCCAGGAGTAATGGATGGCACATAGGAATTAATTCAGCCGTCCTCTTTACGGCTTGAATTCCGGCGATAATAGCAGTTTGGAAAACCGGACCTTTTTTGGTGTTGATTTCCTCCTTGTCGAGTAAATTGATAATTTCGTTTCCTAAAAACATTTTGGCCCGTGCTACAGCTCTCCTTTTAGTGATTTTTTTGCCAATCACATTAACCATTTTCGGTTTGTTTTTGTCGTCAATATGTGAGAATTTGCCCATGAATGATAGAATTAAAATCTATAATGAATTATAGGAAACACTTCCCCTTTATTAAACTTGCTCCTGTTAGAAGGTAATTCAAGGAAGGCATCATTTTGCGCTAAATTAGCCAAATCACCCGAACCATTTCCGGCTATTGGACTGGCCACTATCAGCCCCATTTCATTTTTTAATTTAACCTGTAAGAAATAGGTCAGTTCTGGTTTAAAAATAAAATCTTTGTCTAAAACTGCAAAATCATGAGGTTCAGTTTTCATTTTAAGAGAACTATTAAGCCAGGGAAAAAAATATTTCAGGCAGCTGACATATGTAGAAACCGGATTTCCAGGATAAGCAAAAACTGTGGTTTTGCCTTTTTTGCCAAACCAAAAAGGTTTACCGGGTCTTTGTTGTACTTTGTGAAATAATTTTTTTACGTCCAGTTCATCGAGTATTTCCGGTAAATAATCAAATTTTCCTTTGCTTACTGCACCACTAAACATAAGTACATCATAAGCTTCGAGATAGGTCTTTATTTTTTGCTTTAAAGTTGCTTTATCATCGGGTAAATGATATGAATCTGCATGTAGACCGGATCCGGAAAGCAGGGTAACCAAGCTGTGAACATTGCTTTTTCTGATCTGATAAGCTTGTGGCACTTGATCTACTTCAACCAGTTCATCGCCAGTAGATATTATAGCTATACTCGGTAATTTTGCGACCTTTACTTTTGTTTTACCAACAGTTGCCAACACGCCTATTTCAGCAGAAGAAAGCTTAGAATTTCGAGAAATTAGGGTCTCATTTTTTTTGCGATCGATACCTTGTTTATGAATATTTTGAAAGTATTTAATGGAATCTATATTTACCTTGGCAATATTGTTTTCTATAGAAATGAGTTCATAAGGAATTACGGCGTCAGTTCCCAAAGGTAGCATTGCACCGGTCATGGCTTCCAAACAATTATCCGGTTTGATAAGAGTCAATTGTTCCCTTCCGGCAGCTTGAACACCTTCTATATTGAACTGTCTTTTACCTGCTTCAAAAACAGCATAATTTAATGCGATACCATCCATGCTCACCCGATCGAAGGGAGGCATTTTACGATCTGCCTTAATATCTTCTTTTAAAACACGCCCCAAGGCCTGATGAAAAAAAACTTCTTCAATTCCAAAATCCTCAACTTCACTTAATATGACTGAGGTAGCCTCTTCTACACTTATCAATGGTTTTTCCTTGTTCATCTGATCTTTTTAACCGCCAATGGTAGACATGCTTTCTGAAACGTTTCCACTTGCTCTGTTGGCTTCCGCAATAAAACCATTTTTGGGTTTTTTATGTACTGTTTTAATAAATAGCTCTTTCATGTCATCGTCGCTCGCCCCTTTGCGGATAAATTCTTTTAAGTTGAAGACACCGTCATCAAACAAGCAATTTTTAAATAAACCAGTTGCAGTGATCCGGATTCTATTACAATCATTACATATGGTTCTCGTAAAAGCTGGAATTATTCCAAAACTACCTTTATAGCCATCTACTTTAAAGTTTTTAGAAGTTGAAGACTTATCTGATAAAACAGAACTAATCGTATCAAAATGAGAATTGATTTTACCAAAGATTTTATTGTAATTCCAAACCTCCTTTACTTGCCTCAATCCTTTGCCATTAAAAGGCATTTCTTCAATAAAACGTACAGAAACCTTATCGTTTTTTGTAAGTTCAATAAAATCGATAATCTCATCGGTATTAAAACCTGATTGAATGACCACGTTTAATTTAAGCTTTAGCTCACTTTGTAACAACTGATTATAGGTATCCATTACTTTTGGGAAAACATCCCTTCTGGTAATTTCAAAAAACTTTTTTCTATCTAAACTATCGATACTAAGATTCACGGCATTGATCTTCATTTTTTCAAGTTCATCAATATGATTTGCGATCAAGGCACCATTTGTGGTGATATTAATTTCTTTCAAATATTGATTAAAAGAAAGGGATTCAAGAAATTTAACAAAGTCTTTTCTTACAAAGGGTTCCCCTCCGGTTAATCTAATTTTATCCACTCCCAGCTCGCTCAACACTCTTGATATACGATACATTTCTTTGTAGCTGAGAAGTTCTTTTCGATCAACGATATCTATCCCTTTTTCGGGCATGCAATATTGACAACGCAAGTTACACCTATCGGTCACTGCCAAACGCAGGTAGCTTATTTGTCTTCCGTGTTTATCTAATAATTTGTCCATTGAATATATTTGTCAATCGTGGGGCAAATTTACTAAAATGCCATGAACTAAAGTGAATATAAAAAAGATTACTTAAAGGGCTAACTACTTTAGGTTAATGGGGTAGTTTATGCTTAACAGCATGATACAGAAAGGTGCCCAAGTGGGCTCCGAAAAGCACTATAAGAATAGATATAACCCCTTTGCCAAGTAGTATATACATTGGTGCGGGACAAGTGCCCCCAAGGGCCCAGCCCAATCCAAAAATAATTCCTCCAATAAGGTTTCTCCAAATTCCTTTTTTCTTAGGTTCAACGATAATATCTTTACCATGTAAGGTTTTGAGGGTTCCTTTTTTAAATAAGTACATCAAGATGATGCCTATGGCAACTGCCGAACCAATAACACCATACATATGAAATGACTGTAGTTTAAACATTTCATAAATTCTAAACCAAGAGATAACCTCAGCTTTGCTTAAAGTTATTCCGAATAGAACTCCTACTAATAAAAATTTAATATATTTCATTTATTAAATGGTCTTAAAAAAGATAGGGTAAAATAAACCAGGTCATGATCATTCCGCCAATAAAAAATCCTCCAACGGCTATAAAAGATTCAAAAGACAAACTACTCAAGCCAATAATTCCATGGCCCGAAGTACACCCCCCGGCATATCTTGAACCAAACCCAACTAAAACTCCTGCTACCAGGAGGATCAAAAACCCTTTCACTGTTAGTATACTTTCTATACTGAAAATTTCATCGGGTAAAAAAGTAGATCCAGCATTGTTAATTCCAATTTGAGCAAGCGACTCCACCGTTTCTGGACTGATGGCAACCGTATCATCCGGCATAAGCCATTGGTTCGAAATAAATCCGCCAGCTATTAAACCAAGAACAAAAACTAAGTTCCATTTGTTTTTTTTCCAATCAAATTTGAAGAAATCAACAAATTTACCGGCACCACCCATGGCGCAAACAGTTTCGAAGTTTGACGAAATGCCAAATTTTCTTCCAAAGAAGAACATCAGATACACGCAAAACACTATAATTGGTCCAGCAACATACCACGGCCATGGTTGTAATATAAATTCCATTTTTTCAGCTTAGGATATAAATATAATTTATTTGATCCTGAGTCTAGTAACGTTTGTTACACTTCAAAAATCAAGTATTTCAATTTTATTTCTGAAAAGTTTAATTTTGCCATCGTTTTCCAATTGTTTCAATAGCCTTGATACAACCACTCTTGAAGTATTAAGATCAATCGCAATCTCCTGATGGGTAGTATTCAAAAGGGTACTTCTCATTATTTGAACCTTGTCCGTAAGATATTTGAACAAACGTTGATCCATTTTTAAAAACGCCAGGGTATCAATTGCTTCCAGCATTTCATTTAGTCGGATATCATAACTATCAATTACAAAATTTCGCCAAGATTTATATTTGACCATCCATTCTTCCAATTTTTCAACCGGAATCAGGACGAGTTCTGAATCCTTTTCTGCAATTCCACGGACTTTACTTTTACTGGTATTCAATCCACTTCCAAAAGTTATGGTACAGGTATCTCCTCTTTCAAGAAAGTAAAGAACTATTTCATCTCCTTTTTTTGTCTCTCGGCTTATTTTAATGGCACCGGTAAGAATTAACGGGATTTCCTCAAAGGTATCTCCTATATCAAGTAAGAGATCGTTTTCCTTTACGGTCTTATAAATTCCTACTTCAGCAATTTCATTTATCAATTCCTTTTCAAAGACGACACTATAGTATTCCTCTAGTTTTTCCCTGATCATTTCTTTTTAAATTTTAATGTCGCAATTTAGGAAATATCCGCAACCTTATCATAAATATAATCTAATATTATTTTGGTGGCTCCTAAGTTATTTTGAATATAATTTTCAGTAATTTTCCCTAACCTTTTCCTGAATTTGGGCTCGGCAATTAAGCTGTCAAAAAGAGATTTTAACTCAATGTTTGTATTTGCAACCAAACACCCTTTTAAGTTTACCAAATCCTTAGCCTCTTCAAATTTTTCGTAAATTGGACCAATGACCAGGGGAATACCAAATACAGCCGGCTCTAGCACATTGTGTACGCCTTCCTTTTCAAACCCCCCACCCACATATGCGAAATCAGCGTAACTGTAAATTTTTGTCAATAGTCCAACGGTATCGACAATCAAAACTTTTGCCTCTGGCATAGGTTTTCCATCCGAAAATAAGACTGTTTTTATATTGATAGCCTTTTGAAGCTTTCGGATATCTTTTTTATTGATATTATGTGGAGCGATTATGAATCGAACATTTTCATGCTGTTGTTGATTTATATATTGAATCAAATACTCCTCATCAATTGGCCATGTACTCCCCGAAACCATAACGATTTTGTCTCTCGTAAAATCGTTTAGAAAATTCAGATTGTTATCCTGGTTTAGGATCGAAGCGACCCTATCAAATCTGGTGTCGCCACTTATGGTCGTATTGGTTAATTTAATACTTTCAAGAAGTCGTTTAGAGACTTTATTTTGCACAAAAAAATGGGTAAAAGAACCGAGAGCGATTTTCATCCAGGCACCGTAAGATTTAAAAAAGATTTGATCTTTTCTAAAAATTCCTGAGATAAGGATTGTAGGAATCGCATTTCGTTCAAGTTCCTTCAACATATTTGGCCAAAACTCGTATTTCACAAAAATAGCCATGCTTGGATGGCATATCTCGATAAATTTTTTAGCGTTCGAGACCGAGTCAATAGGAAGGTAGGCGATTACATCTGCAAACTCATAATTTTTTTGAACTTCAAAACCAGATGGAGAGTAAAATGTAAGAATGATCTTATATTTATGAGTGGCCTTAGAGAGCGCTTCAATAATGGGTCTTCCTTGCTCAAATTCTCCCAGAGAGGCACAATGAACCCAAATGGTCTTATCCTTGCTTTCAATTGCGGCCATTAATTTTGAAAACGATTCTCTTCGTCCGTCCACAAACAATTTGATTTTATGGTTGAATAAAGCCATAATTTGAATGACTATTCCAAATAGAAAAATTGCAAAATTATATAGAACTCTCATATGTCAGCTAAATTAAAAATTTAGAAGAACAGCGCGCAAAATATTTGTATTTTTGTCAGGCTATATTTTGAAATAAGAATTAAAATTACTTGAAATGAAAAAAATTCAAATGGTTGACCTTCAAAGTCAATATAAAAAAATCCAACCGGAAGTAGATAAAGCAATGCATGAAGTGGTTGCTTCTGCAGCGTTTATCAACGGACCAGAAGTTAAAAATTTTCAAACTGACCTAGAAGCATATTTAGGTGTAAAACATGTTATTCCTTGTGCTAATGGAACGGATGCTTTGCAAATAGCTATGATGGGACTTGGATTGGAGCAAGGAGATGAAGTAATTACTGCAGATTTTACCTTTGCAGCTACTGTTGAGGTTATTGCCCTGCTCAAATTGACACCGGTTTTGGTTGATGTTGATCCTGTTTCTTTTAATATTGACCTTGATTCTCTTAAAAATGCAATTACACCTAAAACAAAAGCCATAGTCCCTGTTCACTTGTTTGGTCAAGCTGCTAATATGGAGGCAATTTTGAAGATTGCTAAGGAAAATAATTTATTTGTAATTGAAGATACGGCCCAGGCGATAGGCGCTGATTTTACTTTCAGCGATGGATTAGTCAAAAAAGTTGGAACTATTGGTACAATTGGTACAACATCATTTTTTCCATCTAAAAATTTAGGTTGTTAT
>JAUXCI010000206.1 GCA_030618945.1 Flavobacteriaceae bacterium | reverse complement strand
TATCCTACTTTTCCACGCCAAACCCTGCTTTTTCCCCGGCTTATGTTCCATTTCCGTTATTGCATATTGATACGGGGCATAATTTCCCTGAAACGATAAAATTTAGGGATGATCTGGTTCATAAATTAGGTGCCTCATTGTTAGTCGGTTCGGTTCAGGAAGCGATAGATACCAACAGGGTTATTGAAGAACAAGGGAAGAATGCTACTAGAAATGAGTTACAGATCACTACCTTATTGGATGCTTTAGAAAGCAATCAAATAGACTGTGCCATTGGTGGCGGAAGGAGAGACGAGGAGAAGGCCAGAGCCAAAGAGCGATTTTTCTCTCATCGTGACGATTTTGGACAGTGGACACCCAAGAATCAGCGACCTGAACTTTGGAAGTTATTCAATGGGAAAATGAGACAAGGGGAAGGTTTTAGAGCTTTTCCTATCAGTAACTGGACAGAAATGGATGTTTGGAATTATATCAAAAGAGAAAATATTGAAATTCCATCCTTGTATTATGCCCATGACAGGCAGGTGGTCTGGAGAAATGGTAGCTGGATTCCAGTTTCGGAATATTTGATCATGCAGGACTCAGAAGAGATACACACAAAAAAGATAAGGTTCAGGACCTTAGGGGATATCACCATTACGGGAGGGATAGAAAGCGACGCTGATACCCTTGAAAAAATAGTTGAAGAAGTTTCTGCCATGAGAGAAACAGAAAGAGGGAACAGGGCAGATGATAAAAGGTCAGAATCTTCAATGGAAGACAGAAAAAAACAAGGATATTTTTAATCTATAGAATAAGAAAAGGCAATATGAGTATTAATAATAACCAACTATTAAGATTCACCACTGCGGGAAGTGTTGATGATGGTAAAAGTACATTAATCGGAAGACTACTATATGATTCAAAGTCTATTTTTGAGGATCAAATTGCTTCCGTTGAAAAAACCAGTAAAAGAAGAGGTCATGAAACGCTTGATTTGGCATTGTTTACGGATGGTTTAAAGGATGAGAGAGAGCAAGGCATCACTATTGACGTAGCTTACAGGTATTTTACGACCCCAAAGCGAAAGTTTATTATAGCCGATACTCCCGGACACATACAATATACCAGAAATATGGTAACCGGAGCATCCACAGCTAATGTGGCTTTGGTATTAATTGATGCCAGAAAAGGAGTGATTGAACAAACAAAGCGTCATTCTTTTATTGCTTCATTATTACAAATTTCTCACATCATTGTTTGTGTTAATAAGATGGACCTTATGGAATATAAGGAAGAAGTATTTGACGATATTGTATCACAATACGAGGAGTTGTCGGGTAAAATGATGATTAAAGACGTTAGATATATTCCTATTTCTGCGCTAAACGGTGACAATGTGGTTAACCGATCTAAACATATGGATTGGTATCAGAATGCCCCACTACTGCATACCTTGGAAACTATACATATTACGAGTGATAATAACATGGTGGATGCAAGATTTCCGGTGCAAACCGTATTAAGACCACAAGATAAGAATCACCACGATTATAGAGGTTATGCCGGCACAGTAGCTGGTGGGATTTTTCGGGTTGGAGATGAGGTCAGACTATTGCCATCCGGATTTCACTCAAAGATCAAATCGATCAATAGGTATGACGAGGATATCAAAGAGGCATTTGTGGAAATGAGTGTTGCAATAACCCTTGAGGATGACATTGACATGAGTAGAGGTGACATGATCGTTAAACCAAATAATTTACCGGTAAAGGACCAGAGACTTTCCGCAATGATCTGTTGGTTTAATGAGAATCCGGCACGGCCAGGAGCGAAATATATTCTCAAGCATACTTCAAACGAACCAATGGCCATGATAACTGAAATTGAATATAAGGTTGATATCAATAGCCTGAAACGAATTGTTGATGATAAATCCATTAATATGAACGATATCTGTAAAGTTAAAATACGGACTACGGCTCCTATTATGATGGATGAGTATTCCAGAAACAGAAAGACCGGAAGTTTTATCCTAATTGATACTGCTACCAATGAAACTGTAGCAGCCGGTATGTTAAATTGATAATGACTATTTAGTATAATTATAAAAGACCGTTTTATCAAGCGGTCTTTTTTTTGTTTATAGAAGCTGTTTGGCCATTTGAGATGGAAAATTAAACAATTCCTTAAGTCTCAAAAACCATATTATTCTCCTATATTTGCATTCCAAAAAAATAAAAGAATGAAAGCAGGAATTGTAGGACTTCCAAATGTTGGGAAGTCAACTTTATTTAATTGTCTGTCAAATGCTAAGGCACAATCCGCAAATTTTCCATTTTGCACGATAGAACCCAATATAGGTGTTGTAAACGTGCCCGATGAAAGGTTGGAAAAGCTTGAATCTTTAGTCAATCCAGTGAGGGTCATGCCAGCTACGGTTGAAATTGTTGATATTGCAGGTCTTGTAAAAGGAGCGAGCAAAGGAGAAGGATTAGGGAATAAATTTTTGGCAAATATTAGAGAAACGGACGCCATTATTCATGTACTTCGTTGTTTTGATAATGACAATATCATTCACGTGGATGAAAGCATAGATCCCGTAAGAGATAAAGAAACCATCGATATAGAGTTACAGTTAAAAGACCTGGAAACGGTTGAAAAAAGACTGGATAAGGTAAAGAAAGCCGCAAGGACAGGTGATAAAGCCGCCTTGAAAGAACTGGAGGTGATCACTTTGGTGAAAGATAAATTAGAAGCAGCTATTTCTGTCAGAGCCATTGAGCTTACTGAGAAAGAGAGAGAAGAATTCATT
This sequence comes from Flavobacteriaceae bacterium, assembly GCA_030618945.1. Lineage (GTDB taxonomy): Bacteria > Bacteroidota > Bacteroidia > Flavobacteriales > Flavobacteriaceae > Lutimonas. Next base: position 2,203 of record JAUXCI010000206.1, on the reverse strand, counting down.
ACGACCTTGCAGTTACTTACTGATAAACCGGTTTTGTATGTATGTAATGTAGATGAAGCATCGGCCGTTAATGGTAATCGATATGTAGATGCGGTTCTGGAGTCAGTGAAGGATGAAATCGCTGAAGTTTTGGTATTGGCCGTTGCAACCGAGGCTGACATCATGGAGTTGGAGGAATACGAAGAGCGACAAATGTTTTTGGAAGATCTTGGTTTGGATGAGCCAGGGGTTTCCAAGTTGATAAGATCAGCATATAAACTTTTAAATCTCCAAACTTATTTTACGGCTGGGGAAAAAGAAGTTAGGGCATGGACCATTCATATCGGCGATTCCGCTCCTCAGGCAGCAGGTGTTATCCATACAGATTTTGAAAAAGGATTTATTAGAGCTGAAGTGATCAAATATAAAGATTTTGTTCATTTTGGAAGCGAGTTAAAAGTTAAGGAGGCGGGAAAATTATCCGTTGAAGGAAAAGAATATATCGTTCATGATGGAGATATTATGAATTTTAGATTTAATGTATAAACAAATCAATCAACGGATTTGGGCATAAATTATTGAAGTCGTATTATGGAATTTAATGTTAAAGGTTCTGATGTAAAAAGTTCGGCTAGAGCCGGAACCTTGGTCACGGATCACGGAATTATCGAGACACCCATTTTTATGCCTGTTGGGACAGTGGCCTCTGTAAAAGGAGTTCATCAGAAGGAATTGGAGGAGGACATTAATGCTGACATTATTCTTGGTAATACGTATCATTTATATTTGCGCCCTAAAACAGATATTTTAGAAGCTGTGGGTGGTTTACACAAATTTATGAATTGGAAAAGACCTTTACTGACTGATTCAGGTGGGTATCAGGTGTATTCTTTATCTGAAAATAGAAAAATTAAGGAAGAAGGGGTTAAGTTTAAATCGCATATTGATGGTTCCAGCCATTTTTTTTCTCCTGAGTTTTCTATGGAAATTCAAAGAAAAATTGGTGCCGATATTATCATGGCCTTTGATGAATGTACTCCTTATCCTTGTGATTATTCTTATGCGAAAAATTCCATGCACATGACGCATCGTTGGCTCGATAGGTGTATCAAATATTTAAATGAACATCCGGAGAAATACGATTTTAAACAACATTTTTTTCCTATAGTTCAAGGAAGTACTTATAAGGACCTCAGGAAACAATCAGCAGAATACATAGCTGAAAGCAATGCTGTTGGTAATGCTATTGGAGGACTGTCAGTAGGTGAGCCTGCAGAAGAAATGTACGAAATGACAGAGATCGTTACCGCTATTTTACCAAAAGATAAGCCCAGATATTTAATGGGTGTGGGTACTCCAATAAACCTATTAGAAAACATAGCCTTAGGAATAGATATGTTTGATTGCGTGATGCCCACGAGAAATGCACGTAATGGTATGTTGTTCACCGCTCATGGAACGATTAACATGAGAAACAAAAAATGGGAAAATGATTTTTCAGCACTCGATGAAATGGCCATTAGTTCTGTAGATACCCAATATTCTAAAGCCTATGTGAGGCATTTGTTTGCCGCTAATGAATATCTGGGGAAGCAAATTGCTTCTATTCATAATTTAGGCTTCTACTTGTGGTTGGTTCGTGAAGCTAGAAAGCATATCTTAGCGGGAGATTTTACGGATTGGAAGCATATGATGGTCCGTCAAATGGATAAAAGACTATAGGAACGAGGTCGATTTTGTCATTCTTGAAACATAATTTATTCGAATTTGAAGATTCTTGACAGGTACATACTTAAAAAATATTTTACTTCTTTTTTTTTCACCTTACTTATTTTGATACCCATTGCCATAGCAATTGATGTTTCTGAAAAAGTAGGTAGCTTTCTCAAGGCTGAAGACCTGACGGTAGGGCAAATAATCAAGGAATATTATATTTTTTTTATCATCAACTACGGGAATACATTTTTGCCCTTGGCGCTGTTTATTTCAGTGATCATGTTTACCTCAAAAATGTCAGGTAATACTGAAATTATTGCTATTCATAGTTCAGGAGTTTCGTTTAAACGGTTTCTTAGACCCTATTTGATTGGAGCCACAATTATTACAATAGTTTCTTTGTATTCCAACCATTTTATAGTCCCGAAATCAAACAAATCTCTTGAAGCATTTCAAGAGACGTATCTAAGATCAATTTATAAAAAGAAAACCAAGAGTTCTGTGAGTA
>JAUXCI010000077.1 GCA_030618945.1 Flavobacteriaceae bacterium | reverse complement strand
TTTCAAGGAAAACCATTAGCACAATATTTTTGACTCAAAAAACCCTTAAAATAACCTGTTATTAATCATGTTTTTTAATTCAAAACTAATGCACTACTGATTTTCTGTGTTTAATATTTTATACCGAACTCAGGTTAATAAATCTTTGGATGACAATTCTGCGTAGTTCCTCTTTAGTTTCTTCAAAAGGAACCCATAAATAATTCTATAAAAAACCCAAAAAATCAACAAGGTTACTAGCAATAAAGTGATAGAAATAATCCAGATCATAACCATATTACTGTTGTCAGGTAACTCCTGAAGGAATTGAGGTGAATTATAGACAACATAGAACATATGAAGCCCTATAATACCCATGATGGTCAAGTTATAATAAACATAATATTTAACGGTGCTTCTTGTTTTAAGGATATTGGTAAGTAAAGTTTTGACGTTGCTTTCTGTCGATATGTTTTTATAGTTTTTATAGAATATATAAATGAATCCAAGGATAATTACAATATGAAGTATTGCATAGAAATTCATGGTATTTTCCAATCCAAATTTCTCATAGAATAATCTAGTGGCTTTAAAATCAGTGAAGACAAAAGCTAAATTAGGAAGAATGAATTCCAATAAACTAATAATCAGGATCCATTTGACAATAGAGGATGATTTCTTTTGAACCATGCCCTTGATGTCATCTTGAGTGAACCGGATATTAGATTCACCTTGATTTTTCCAAATATCTTTTATACTATCTAGGTTTCCCATTATTATGGATTTAATATGTTCTTTAATTTGGTCTTGGTTCTATTCATTTTTACCCTGGCATTGACTTCGCTTATTCCCAGTGTTTTTGATATTTCTTTGTAACTTTTATCTTCCAAATACATTAATGCCAGTGCTTTTTCAATATCGTTAAGACTGTAAATGGCCTTGTATAAAAGTTGGAGTTGTTTATCCACTGATTCATCATAATCCTGGAATTCCAATTCCTTTAGATTGTCATAGATCTGGGTGGTCTCAACGTTTCTCTTAGATTTTCTGTAAAGTGATATAGCAGTGTTAAATGATACCCGATACATCCAGGTACTGAATTTCGAATCTCCTCTAAACTTTGGATAAGCTTTCCAAAGCTGTATCGTAATCTCCTGAAAAAGATCCTTGTGGTCTGCTTCATTGTTAGTATATGATCTGCATACCTTGTGGATAATACCCTGATTCTCCTCTAGTTCTTTTGCAAATTTTTGTTCCAGTTCTACGGTCACTAAAAGTTGATTTATCTATTAGTAGTCAAAATTACAGAAACGTTACCAATAATTTTCTTAATTGTGAAACACAAGGATCAATTATTGTTAAAAATGACAGTTCATCCTAATAAAATGACGATTCGGTAAATGTAAATTTTTAAATGAGCAAACCCGTCGGATATTTGTTCCATCAATTATTAACAATCTTAATTACAAATCATATGTTACGGTTTTTTATTACAGCAATTCTTTATCTGATCAGCTTTTTTACTCAAGGACAAGAAACTTCAATTTTTGAGCAAAAGGAAATCAAAGCTAAAAAAGTTGGTGTATCGGTCATTTTTGATGAGGTTCCTAAAGGGGCTTATACAATTACCTGTTTTTATGATAAAAATAATAATGGCAAAATGGATTTTTCTCTTAAAGGTATGCCGCTGGAAGACTATGGTTCGAGTAACAATGTAATGAGCTTTGGCCAGCCTGGTTTTGAAGATACAAAATTTGAAGTGATCAATAAAGACCTTACATTTGAGATTAAATTGTAATATTTAGAAGCTACACCATGAGTAATAATATAAAAAATATTTTCATTGTTTTTGTGATAGGGACTTTAGTTTTTGTTGTTGGAAGTGGGATTTCTCATAGATTTCAATACGATCACTTTAATGATTTAGCAGTGGAATTCAGTATCTATCAATTGTACGCCTTTGTGCTTGGGTTTTCGAATATGAGTTTTTTCACTTATCTGGAAAGCATAAAATGGGAGGAGGGGTCCAGAGCAAAACGAGTTACAATTGGAATGATTGGCTCCACCCTAATCACTATTGTGGGATTGTTTATAATAAGAATGACAATTTCGGTTTTTTATAAAGGAAATTCATTTTTACAATATTGGCAAGACGAGCGCATTGAAAATTTTTATTTTGGAGTTTGGGCGTCGCTTACTGTGGTAATCACCATTCATGTGATTTATTTCTATAATAAGTATCAGAAAACGAAAGTTAAGGAATCGCAAATAGTCGCGAAAAATGAATCTGCAAAGTTCGAATCCTTAAAGAATCAGTTGGACCCACATTTCCTGTTCAACAGTTTAAATGTATTGACCTCTTTAATCGGTGAAAACCCGGAGCAAGCTGAAAAATTCACCACTAAGCTTTCTAAAGTATACAGATATGTTTTGGAACAAAAAGATAAGGATCTGATTTCATTGGAAGAAGAATTGAAGTTTGCCAAATCATATATGCAATTACTGCAGATGCGTTTTGAAGAAGCCATAGAATACAGTATCCCGGAAGAGGTGAGTAGTCCTGACTTAAAAATTGTACCCTTATCATTACAATTACTTCTTGAGAATGCCGTGAAACATAACGTAATCACTTCCAGTTCTCCTCTGCAAATAAGAATATATGAATCTGAAGGATATTTATGCGTGGAAAATACGGTTAACCCAAAGGCATCTCTTGAGAAGAGTACCAAGGTGGGATTAAAAAATATCACCCAAAGGTATGAGTTGGTCTCTTCTAATAAGGTGACCATTGAGAATGACAATAAAATATTTAAAGTAAAATTACCATTATTAACACAAAAAATTCAAATTATGAGGACCGATTATATGGATGAAAGTGCAAAGTATTTGAGGGCTAAAAAGAAAGTTGATGACCTTAAAGGATTTTATGGAAGTTTGGTTGCTTATGTTCTTGTAATACCTTTTCTAGTGCTGATTAATTACAAAACATCCTGGCATTTTCAATGGTTTTGGTTTCCATTATTTGGATGGGGGCTAGGTATTGTTATTCAAGCATTCCAGGTTTTTGGATACGGGGGTAACTGGGAGGCCAGAAAAATTAGGAAGATTATGGAAGAAGATAACAAGTATAAATTTTAATATCATGACAACAGACGAAAAAAAATGGAATGAAGATTATCTCAGGGCGGCTGACCGCGTTGAAAAGATCAAAGGGTTTTACTCAAATTTGGTTGCATACATTGTGGTTATTCCCTTTTTAATTTTTGTAAACTATATGACTTATTGGGATTATCAATGGTTTTGGTTTCCGATATTCGGATGGGGAATAGGATTGTCACTTCACGCCTTAATGACTTTTGGTGTTAGTTCTTCCTGGGAAAAAAGGAAAATCAAGGAAATAATGGATAACGATAAAAATATTTAATCATGGAAGAGAATTTCAATAATGAAGAACGCTACAGACGAGCTAAAAAAAGAGTTAAGGAAATTAAAGGATTTTACTGGCACTTGTTCTGGTACTTGGCTGTCAATATTTTTTTAACCTTTGGAAGCAGTATAAAAGTGTTTGTTACAGAGGGTACCTTTAGTTTGGATCATTTTAATTTTGGATCATTTTCCGTATGGTTTTTCTGGGGTATTGGTCTGGCTAGTCACTGGTTGCACGTTTTTGGCACAAATATCATTTTTTCAAAAGATTGGGAAAACAGAAAAATTAAAGAGTATATGGATAAAGATTCATTACATTAAACTGGATTTGTAAAAACGTGTGATATGATCAAGGTTATTATAATCGAGGATGAAAAACCATCCGCAAGGAGATTGCAAAGAATGTTGTCAGCAATAAATATTGAAGCGGAAGCCATGTTGCATTCTGTTAGCGAAGCAGTCTCTTGGTTTCAAAACAATAAACATCCAGACCTTATTTTGTTGGATATTCAATTGTCAGACGGGCTTTCTTTTGAAATATTTGAACAGGTAACCGTGAAGAGTGCTATCATATTTACGACTGCCTATGATGAATATGCGCTTAAGGCTTTTAAACTCAATAGCATCGATTATTTGCTCAAACCGATAGATGACGAAGAGCTGCTGGTTGCCATAGAGAAATTTAAAATTAGCCAGCCTGAAAATCATGATATTTTAGTTGATATAAATCAGATTAAAAGGCTACTTGTCAATCCATTAGATAGAGAGTATAAAAAGAGATTCACGATTAAAGTAGGCATGCATTTGAGAATTGTTGAGACCCGGAATATTGAGTGTATCTACAGCGAAAATAAAGCCACATATGCTTTTACTTCAGATAGGAAAAACTACTTGATGGATTTAAGCCTGGAACAATTGGAAGACGAATTGGATCCTTTAAAGTTTTTTAGGGTGAACCGGAAGTTTTTGGTTCATGTTGAGGCTATTTCAGATATCATATCTTATACGAATAGCAGGCTTCAAATTAAGCTGCATCATTTTTCTGAAAGCGACATCATTGTGAGCAGAGAAAAGGTTAAAGATTTCAAGAAATGGCTGGATTGAAGTAGTCTCAATTGAATTTCAGTATCTCTGATTTTGACAATTTATTCTTTAATACTGAAAAAACTAAATAGATTTCCTCCGTATTTTCTTACCCGATTAAAATTTTGAAGCATAGATAAATCTGTTTTTCTGGCATGTTCAATGATCAGCGTACCATCAGGAAGCAGTAGACCACGGTCAAAAACAAGGTTGACTAATTTTTGTAATTTTTCTACCTCAATTTCGTAAGGGGGATCCGCAAAAATAACATCAAAAGTTCTGTTTGACTTTTCCAAAAACACAAAGGCATCACTTCTAATCGTTTCAATGCTATTTTGGAGTTCAGTATTAATCTTTTCCAAAAATTTTACACACCCGGGATAGGAATCTACAGAAACAATGTCAGTGGTTCCTCTGGATGCAAATTCGAGGCTAATACTACCAATACCTGCAAAAAGGTCCAATACTGCTATTTGATCAAAGTAATAATCATTGTTGAGGATGTTAAATAAAGCTTCTTTGGCCATGTCTGTTGTTGGCCTGACTGGAAGGTTTCCTGGCGCAGTGATTCTTTTCCCTTTATTTTTGCCTGATATAATTCGCATTAAAAATGATTTAATAAGGTGAAATGTCTGCGTTTTGTGTTTTCGTCAACATGGCCCGGGAATTTGAATTTAAATCTGTTCTCAAGTAAACTCACTTTTCGGATATAAGTATAGGCGATACTAAATAACTCGCTTTCTTTTGAAATCAATCCGGCAAGTACCAATTCGAATGTTTCCGGGTTAAGGCCTAATTGTTCTGCGGTAAACAAAATATAATATATAAAATCTTCTTTTGCTTCAAAAGTAAAACTATTGTAAAATAGTAATTTGTTGTTGGCTATGACCACAATTTCAAATTGATTCTTACCAAGATGAGCAAACATATGAGGGTGCTCACTAAACTTAAAAGTTTTTAACAGGCTTGTTATCAAAATGCTTGAAAAATGCCTGTATTCAAAACTCCCGAATCTTTCCAGGAAAAAATTATTGACGTTTACGAAAGGAATATAAACATTGACCATATCGTGATTTTCGATTTCATCATAAACGATATAATCGTTGTCAAAGGTTTTTAAAGAATACTTGATATAATCCTTCATTCGGGTCTCATCGAACAAAGCCTTCGGGACTAAGGCAGAAAGTTGATTCACGTGGCTTATAATGACTGAATCATACCTTTTTTGCAAGTCTTTTTCTTTGTCGAACAAATTTTTGACGTTAGATAAAAGTTTTTCCGGAGTAGGAGACAGATCCTTGAAAGAAATGTGATCAAGTTTTTGAATCAGGTTTTCTTTTTGGTTAAGGATACAAAAAGAAAATCCATCCAAACTAAGTTGGATGGATAGTTGATTTTCATAAAGATTGCTATAATCTATAGATTTATTTATCTCCTGAGTCTTCTTTTGATCCATCATAGAAAGGAGGCCAGTTGCCATTTGAATTAACGTCTTCCAAGGAGCCCACAACAATACTTTCTCCAGGAACATTTATACCTCCTAAAGCTTCTTTTTCCTGACGAATCAGATCCTTGTTTAAGCCATGAAGTACAACTTCTTTATCTATTTTTGCTTGAAAAACAGATGCTTTAACTCCTTGAACCTTTTCAACAGATCCGATCTTTAATTCGAATTTAGCATCAGTTCCAGGAACATTCATCATATTTTTATAGTCTCTTCCCTCAAATGAATTGATTACAGGCTCAAAACCAACCGTATCAACAATTCTCTTTTCAACATCAATTGTAATTCGTCCTCTTTGTTCAGTAACAACTATGTTTTTAACTTCTGTAATGGCAAATTGCGCGGTATCAATAAAGCTAACAAGCGTTTCGTAGTTATCAGTAAATCGTCTATTTACCTCAGCATAAGCTATTTCAGCATCTCGAATCGTTTTAAGATTCTCTATTACCAGGGCATAACGTTGTTTTTTAATTTTATTAAAGTGGATTGGCTGCATAATACTCATGTATATTTTATAGCCAAAGAATATAATGACCACCCATAAGACTAATGACAATACAGGTTTAAATTTAGCAGGTAGTTTATTTACAATTAAGTATGCTAGTCCTCCAACAGCCAGAATAGACACAATAATTATTAAAATAGAAATCATTTTTTAGTATATTTTAAATTACGGTACTCGCAAATCTACAAAAATTTTTGAATCACGAAAGTAATATTTTTAGTTTATCTTGTAAAAATCTCACATCCCTTGCAGTAAAAATGAATATGGTTTTATAAAATATTAATTGAGGCTAAAAATAAACAATAAATTGCATAATATTATTAGGGGTTTCACAATAGAACTATTTTATTTCTCTTTACGTTTGTATGCTCGGATAAAAAGGTAATCATTAAACTTATGATGAATGAAGTAGCAAAGCTCTATAAAGCTTTTGTAAAGACTTTCCCTTATCAGCCCACCTTGAAACAGAATGAACTTTTAAGGAAAATGGCTGATTTTGTTCTTAATGGGGGTGCTAAAGGATTATTTTTGATGAAAGGTTATGCCGGAACGGGCAAAACATCCATCATAAGTGCAGTTGTAAATAATTTAGTTACAGTGGAAGTTCAATCCGTCTTAATGGCACCTACGGGACGAGCAGCAAAAGTGATGGGTTCTTATGCCAAAAGGCAGGCTTTTACTATTCATAAAAAAATCTATTTTCCCAAAAAAGCTTCAACTGGGGGCATGAGCTTCGTCCTGCAAAAAAACAAACACCAAAACACGATTTTTATCGTAGACGAAGCATCAATGATCCCTGATACAAATCCTGATGCTAGTTTTTTCGAAAACAATTCCTTGCTTTATGATCTTATATTTTACGTGTATTCAGGGAAAAACTGTCGACTCATATTGGTGGGGGATACTGCGCAATTACCTCCTGTAAAACTGGATCTTAGCCCAGCTCTCGATAAGTCTAACCTAGAAAGCCAATTTGGATTGGATGTGTATTCTTTGGAGCTTGACGAAGTCATGCGTCAGCATGAATCATCAGGAATTCTTAATAGTGCGACACAAATAAGACAGGCGTCATCAGAAAATCTTTACAATCAATTTCAATTCGATCTTGATTTTAAGGATTTGATCAGGTTATCTGATGGATATGACATTCAGGATGCCATATTTAATGCCTACGACTCTGGCATTGAAAACACCGTTTTTATAGTAAGGTCAAATAAGCGGGCAAACCAATATAACCAACAAATTCGAAATAGCATTTTAGGTTACGAGAATGAGATCACAACAGGGGATTATATTATGATTGTTAAAAACAATTATTTTTGGTTGAAAGATGCTTCGGCTGTTAGTTTTATTGCAAATGGAGATATTTGTGAGATTTTAGAGATCTTTGCATACAAGGATCTATATGGTTTTCAATTTGCGGAAGTAAAATTGCGACTAGTTGATTATGAACAGCAGCAACCCTTTGAAACGGTTCTTTTGTTAAATACCTTACACAGCGAGTCTCCATCACTCTCTTTTGAAGATTCAAATCGTCTTTTTCACGAGATTGCTAAAGATTATGCCGACGAAAGCTCGAAATTCAAAAGGATGACCGCTATTAAGAATAATCCTTATTTTAACGCTTTACAAGTTAAATTTTCATATGCCATGACTTGTCATAAAACTCAGGGAGGGCAATGGAAACGTGTCTTTGTTGAACAGCCATATTTACCCGAGGGTGAAAATAATGCTTATCTTAGATGGCTTTATACTGCAGTGACCCGTGCACAGGAAAAATTATTTTTGATTGGATTTAAAGAGGACTATTTTGAAGAATAAGTTTTTATTATTGTTTCTTTCCACGGTTTTGTTAACCGGATGTTCGGTTTCTAAAAAAATACAAAAGGAGCTCGAAGAGGAAGCAGCCAATAATAATTATTTCACAGGTGTCGTGGTCTATAATACAAAAACTGAAAAAAAGATCATTGATTTTCATGGTTCCAAGTATTTCACACCGGCTTCCAATACCAAGCTATTTACTTTTTATTCGGCGTGGAAAACGTTTAAAGATTCTGTTGTGAGTTTTGAATATGCGAATTTAAAAGACTCACTCATCATAAGAGGAGCAGGAGATCCTGGATTTTTAGAGGATACAATAAATACAAAATCTCTGGATTTTTTAAGGAGAACTAGTGAGAACATCTACCTGATCGATGAGAAAATTGAAGATTCACCATATGGTGACGGTTGGTCCTGGGATGATTTCCCTTATTATTACATGCCCGAAAAGAGCATCTTTCCCGTTTATGGTAATACAGTTAAGCTGAGTAAGACAGGAGACAGCCTCCATGTTATACCTTCTTTCTTTTTGAACAAGGTAAAAATGGTAGACCAGTTCCAAGCCTTAAGAGAGCCGGAAGAGAATCTTTTTTACCTCAAGAAATCGGATGCTCATATTGATAAAACGGTTCCATTTAAAATTTCAAACCAACTGGTTGCAGATTTGTTAGGACAAGAGCTGGGGGCCAAGGTAACCCTGATACCTTACAAGGAATCATATTTTTTTAAACCCTTTAAAAGAGTTTCTTATGATACGCTCTTTACAAAAATGCTCGTGGATAGCGACAATTTTATTGCCGAGCAATTGATGCTGCAGGTGGCTAATAAAACTATTGGAAAATTTAATGTCGCAGAGGGTATTCAATACACTTTGGATAATTACTTAAAAGAAATTCCTCAAAAACCCAGATGGGTTGATGGTTCAGGCTTATCGAGATATAATTTATTTACTCCTGCCAGTATGGTTTATGTTTTACAAAAGATGTATAAAGAAATACCTCGGGATAAACTGTTTGCTTATTTTCCAGAAGGAGGAAAATCAGGTACACTTAAAAATAATTACCAAGGACAACCAATTATTAGAGCAAAGTCGGGTTCTTTATCAAACAACTATAGTTTAAGCGGTTATTTGATTACTAAAAAAGGAACTTTACTCATATTCAGCTATATGAACAACCATTTTCAGGGAGGGCCTGTTGCCAGGAAAAAGGAAATGGAAGTTTATTTTTCTAGATTATATGAAGCCTATTAACCTGAGTTCGATTTAAAATATTAAACACAGAAAATCAGTAGTGCATTAGTTTTGAATTAAAAAAACATGATTAATAACAGGTTATTTTAAGGGTTTTTTGAGTCAAAAATGTTGTGCTAATGGTTTTCCTTGAA
>JAUXCI010000080.1 GCA_030618945.1 Flavobacteriaceae bacterium | reverse complement strand
TATTAAATTTTGAATATCAGCAGCTGACATACCTAAACTTATCAAATCATTGTAGATACTATTAAACTGAAAATAATTGACGCCTGTATAAATAAGACCTGCCCCAATTCCAGCTGAGAAATAAAAGAAAAGAAATTTATTTCTGCCCCACATCTGTTCCAATGGCGATCCAAAGGCCCATAAGGCATACATGTTAAACAAAATATGCATAAAACCACCATGCATAAACATATGGGATACGTACTGCCAAAATCCAAAATGAGGATTTTTTGGAAAATAGAGCGCCAGCCAGTCGCCTAAATTAGCTCCTAATAAGGAACTGGCAGCAAAAAAAATAACATTTAAGATGATTAAATGTTTAACAGCATCAGTTAATTTTCCCATATAATATTATAAATTAAATCTTTCCTCTATGTCTTTTAGAGACATAGTGATAAATGTTTTTTTGCCAAATGGCGAATAATTTGGTTCCTTACAGGAAAATAACTGGTTAAGAATACTCTCCTGTTCTCTTTTTGTTAAACTTGTACCAGGTTTAATGGCCAGGCTTTTTGCCAGACTTTTTGTGATCATATCAATTTGACTAAAGCTTGATTCAGGTACTTCATTTTTAAAATTCTCAATTAACGATTCGAGAACCCCGGTAATTTCCTTTTCGGGTATGGTCGTAGGAATCGCATCTAAAATCAAGGCATCATCCAAAATTTTAGATATCAGGAAACCAGCACTTTGAAGATCTTGTTGAATCTGTTTTACAATGACAATGTCATTCTTGTTTATTGATATCTTCAAGGGGAAAAGCAATTGTTGTTGCCCTAAACCTTCAAGTGTAACTTTAGCGAGGTAATCTTCGTACAAAATTCTTTGGTGTGCGGCGTTTTGATCGATTAATACCATACCTGATTGAATGGCACTCACAATATATCTCAATTGAACTTGGAAAGTTTTATATGTTGAATCATCTTGAGTTTCGTCAAATAACTCCTGACTTACATTATCCATTTCAACTTCAATATTTTGAATTATTTCCTGTTCGGGGTAATTTTTCAAATAAAGGGCTTCCCACTGTAAATTTGAAGTATTTCTTTCTGCCTTTCTATTTGAATAAGATCCTGATTTAAATGGATTATAGTCTTGATCAACTTCAATAGAAGGATTCTTGACAAAGCCCATGTCCTTATAGGCGTAAGGTGTGTCTAAACTTGCATCGCGTTCAAAATCAAGGCTTGGAACCACATTATACTGTCCCAGACTGTGTTTGATGGTTGAGCGGATAATGGCATAAAGATCGCGTTCATTATCAAATTTTATCTCTGTTTTGGTAGGATGGATATTGATGTCAATGCTTTTGGGAGGCACCTCTAAATACAAGAAGTAGGACGGGTGGTATCCATGATTTAAAAGCCCATCAAAGGCAGCCATTACGGCATGGTGTAAGTAAGGATTTTTGATAAACCTATTATTGACAAAAAAGAACTGCTCGCCTTTCTTTTTCTTTGAAAAAGAAGGTTTGGTAACAAAGCCTTTAATTTTTAAAATATCGGTATCTTCATCTATGGGCACTAATTTTTCATTTATGCTTTTGCCCATGATATTTACGATTCTCTGCCTTAAATTACTCGATTCATGCTCGGCATGGGCCGCCGGAAGGTTATAGACCTCATTTTCATTATGGACTAATGAAAACGATATATTTGGATAAGTAAAAGCTACTCTTTGAAAGGCATCAACTATGTGCCTGGTTTCAATAGCGTTGGATTTTAAAAAATTACGACGAGCCGGAATATTATAAAAAAGATTTTTTACCTCAAACACCGATCCTGTTTTTGTAGCGACAACATTTTGTGAGAGGAAATCGCCGCCATTTATTTTTAATTCGGTTCCTAATTCCTGGTCTTTTGTTTTTGTTTTAAGGACCACGTGCGAAATGGCTGCTATAGAAGCCAGTGCCTCACCCCTAAATCCGTTGGTATGTAAATCAAATAGGTCAATTGCCGATTTAATTTTTGAGGTCGCATGCCTTTCAAACGACAACTTGGCATCTACAGGACTCATTCCAGATCCATTGTCAATAATTTGAATCATTGATCTGCCAGCATCTTTTATGATGAGTTTGACGTCAGTTGCTCCTGCATCAACGGCGTTCTCCAATAATTCTTTTACCACTGAAGCAGGTCGTTGAACAACCTCTCCTGCAGCAATTTGGTTCGCCACATTGTCTGGAAGTAATCGAATAAGATCTGACATTAAAACAATTTATGCAATTCAAAAAAATACGCTACCAAGCCAACTAAGATAGCTATAATAACGGCAAGTCGAATGTTGACACTTCTGTTAGGCGATACTTTTTTATGACGCGTCCAACTAGATCTTAATTGATCCTTTGAAAGTGATAATTTGGGTAAATCGGAAGTAGAATGATCCTTATTCTTGTATTTTTCTTTTAACTGCTCCAATCGCTCTTTGCGCTCGTCATAATAACGAGGTTTGTAATTATACACATAATGGGCTCTTGGTTTAAAAGCATTTCCGAACATACCACTTCATTTTGCAGATAAAACAAATTTACTCAAATATGCTTAGCTTTTCAAATAAAGTTATGTTAAAAGGCTAATGAAAAATAGTGGTTTAGGAGCCTCTTTATATACTTTCCTTAAGGGCTGCCATTTTTATCGCAGCTACAGCACATTCAATCCCCTTATTACCGTGTTTGCCTCCTGACCTGTCAATTGATTGTTGTTTGGTGTGATCAGTTAATACACAGAAAATAGTTGGTACATCATATTTGATATTGATATCCTTAATGCCCTGACTTACTCCTTCGCACACAAAAGTGAAATGTTCTGTTTCTCCTTTGATAACATTACCTATCGCAATAACCGCGTCAAGTTCATTTCGTTCAATAAGACGTTTGCATCCATATACCAATTCAAAACTTCCGGGTACTTTGACTGATATAATATTTTCTTCTAAGGCTCCATGTTCCAGTAATGTTGCAAACGCAGCACTATAAAGACCATCCGTTATATCATTATTCCATTCAGAAACAACAATCCCAAATCTAAACTTTGCTGCATTAGGAATGCCATCATGATCATATAAGGACAAGTTGGTAGTAGCCATAAAAAAAGTTTATTTTTTTGCTATTTGTGCCCTTTGGATATAGATGTCTGCAAATTTCGCTTCGTCAGATTTTGGATATAAATTCTTGATTTTGGAGAATGACGTTTCCGCTATATCAAATTTTTCCAGCTTCATTGCAAGTTGACCGGCCCTAAATAAATAAAGAGGTGTAGTGAAATTATTATCGTTCAAATTAGCAGCGTCTAAATAGTATTTTAAACCGTCCTCCAATTGATTTATTTCGACAAATGCATCTCCGATGTTACCCAATGCAAGTACAGCAAGAACTTCATCATCAGAAGAGAAATCACTCAAATAACTGATGGCACTTTCATAATCACCTGTTTTTAAGAAAGCAATTCCGCTCATATACTTAGCCAAATTACCAGCTTTAGTATTGCTGTAGTTTTCTGCTATATCAACAAGACCATATTTTCCATCAGCGCCATTTAAACTTAGCGCGTATAAAGAGTCAACTGATGCTGTAGAATTTTGAGCCTCTTCAAAATATCTTTTTGGATAAGCCAATTCATCTGCAGCCTCTTTTTCGTTTGGTTCTACTATATACTTGGTATAAGCCAAAAAAGCAAGGATAACAGCCGCAATTGCGATAAGGCCTCCGAAAATAATCTTTTGATTTTTTTCCACCCATTGCTCCGATTTTGAAGCCGTCTCGTCTAAAGTATTAAAAACTTCAGCCGTTGTACTTTGGTTCTCAATGCTTACTTTATTTCCCTTTGCTGGTTTATTTCCTCTTTTTTTATAAGTCGCCATCTGTGATTTTATTAATGGCGCAAAAATAAAATATTTATTCAAATTATTGACTTAATTTAAACTTAATTTTTGTTTTTTTGCAGATATCGGTTCATTCTGAGGTGGGCATATTTAAAACTTTGATAGCTAATATGTTATATCTAATAATTGTGCTAGTCATCCTAAAGTAGATGAATCGATTCTTTTGATTCGCTCAATATATCTAGTTTGCCTATGTTTTTAGAAAGTATTTCAATTATTAACTTCAAGAATTTTTCGGAACAATCTTTCGATTTTGACGAAAAAATTAATTGTCTTGTTGGTAATAATGGGGTAGGGAAGACCAATGTTTTGGATGCCATTTATTATTTATCTCATACAAAGGGATATTTTAATTCGATTGCTTCTCAAAACATCAAACATGAAGAGGAGTTTTTTGTTATAGACGGGATATATAAAAAAGAAGACAGAATTGAGAATATTCATTGCAGTCTTAAGAAGGGACATAAGAAGATTGTCAAAAGGAATGGTAAGGAATACGAAAAGTTATCCGAGCATTTTGGATTTCTGCCCCTGGTAATTATTTCTCCTTCAGATACAAATCTGATAACTGAGGGGAGTGAAATTCGGCGCAAGTTTATCGATATGATCATATCGATGAGTGATCGCGAGTATTTTCAGGATTTGATTCACTATCAAAAAATTGTGACCCAGCGCAATGCGCTGCTTAAATATTTTGCACTTAACTTTACCTTTGATCGTGACAGTATAGAAATTTATGACGAACAACTTATTGCGCATGGAGAACGGATTTACAAGAAGCGCAAATTGTTTGTTCAGGAATTTATTCCAATATTTAACAAAAGGTATGAGCATATTATCCAAAATTCTCAAGCTGACAATTTAATTGAACAAGTTTCGTTTTTTTATAAAACGCAGTTGGATGAAGTGAGTTTTGCAGATCTACTCAAACAACAACTTGAAAGAGACAGGGTTTTACAGTATTCCGGGGCTGGAATTCACAAAGATGATTTGCTGTTTCAAATAAATGATCACCCCATCAAAAAAATTGGTTCTCAAGGTCAGCAAAAATCTTTTTTAATCGCTTTGAAATTGGCTGAATATGATTTTATAAGAAAAAAATCACATATGAAACCAATTTTGCTGCTGGACGATATTTTTGATAAATTGGATGATCAAAGAGTAGGTCAGTTATTGCATTTGGTCAATGACGATAGTTTTGGACAATTGTTTATAACAGATACGCATGACAAAAGAACTGAAGACTTAATACGAAAAACGGGACAATCCTACAGGATGTTTAACCTTTGAAACCGTAAGAATGAGTAAAAGAGATAATAGTACGCATAAATTAAAAGATCTGATTCCTCAGATGTTGCAGGAAAACAAGCTAAAAAAAGGCATGGACCAAATTTATGTTAAGGAAGCTTGGGCAAAGGTTATGGGTAAAGGTGTTATGAATTATACTGAATCAGTTTCCTTAAAAAATAATATGATCTTTGTGAAATTAACTTCTTCAACGCTTAGAGAAGAGTTGGAATACGGAAAAGATAAAATCTCAAAAATGATGAATGAAGCCTTACCCAATGTGACAATAAAATCAGTTAAACTGCTTTAGTCAATTTGGGGATAACTGAATAGCATAGGTCAATTGCAATCGCATAAAAAAAACTGTCTTAAACAAGACAGTTTTTTTTATGGTATATAGTTCATTTTTTTTTAGAAGATCTCTCTTCCCGAAAAATGAAATGTACCTTCTATTTGGGCATTTTCATCACTGTCAGATCCATGAACAGCGTTTTCACTAATTGAATCTGCAAATAAATTTCTAATGGTTCCTTCAGCGGCTTCTGCTGGATTCGTAGCACCAATTAAGGCTCTGAAGTCTTCAACAGCATTATCTTTTTCAAGAATAGCGGCTATAATCGGCCCTCTGGTCATATATTGTACCAAGTCAGCGAAAAATGGTCTTTCACTGTGGATAGCATAGAAAGTTTCAGCATCTCTCATAGACATTAGCGTTTGTTTCATCGCCACAATTTTAAAACCTGAAGCATTTATTTTGTGTAAAATTGCCCCCGTATTTCCTTTTTCAAGAGAATCAGGTTTTAACATTGTGAATGTTCTGTTTGTTATCATGATATATAATTTAATTTCAAATTTTCTGCAATAATACTTTTTTTCAGTGTTATCGACTATAGAACTCCTCTAGTTTTTTAATATTTTTATACATAGCATTGGAAAAGCGCATTGTTTTTATTTAGATTCTTAAAAAAAAGTTTTGCATTATTGTGCTCAGATGTGCAAAAGAATAGAAGAGATTCCAGCCTTAAAAATCTGCTAAAGACCATAAAATAAGCTTTGAATAAAGTCGTTGTTACTTGCTCGTACAAAGAAATGAAAACAATCTTAAAGAAAACCAAATTGGAATTATAATATTAATTTTATTGTATATTCGCAAGCTATGAATACAGAAGAAATTCTACGAATAAAAAAGGTGCTTTCTAAGCCAAAAAAAATAGCAATTGTTACGCATCGAAACCCTGATGGTGACGCCTATGGCTCTAGCTTGGCTCTGTATTTGTATTTGATGAAATTTGATCATGAGGTAACTGTTGTATCGCCTAACGATTGCCCTGAGTTCTTAAAATGGTTGCCTGGTGAAAGTAATATTGTCATTTTTGAGAATGATAAGTTGCTTGCAGGTAAAATCCTCCAAGAGGCAGAGATCGTTTTTACGCTTGATTTTAATGCATTTCATCGCTTGGGAGAACACATGGCCTCCGTTATGCAAGAGATTAATCCAGTTTATGTGCTAATTGATCACCACCAGCAACCCGATGATTATGCTCAGTTTGTTTATGTGGATCCAACAATGAGTTCTACAAGTCAGATGGTCTATCAATTTATAGATAAATTGGATGACACCGCTCTAATTGACAAAGATATAGCCACCTGTTTGTATGCGGGAATTCTTACTGATACGGGGTCTTTTAGGTTTCCTGCTACCACTAGTCAGACGCATAGAATTGTGGCTGATTTATTGGATAAAGGGGCGAAAAACTCAGATATATACAACAAAATTCACGATGTCAATACATATGACCGCCTGCAGTTGTTAGGTAAGGCATTAGAGAATATGGTTGTTTTGGAAAGGTTTCACACGGCTTATATTACCTTATCCCAAAGTGAATTGAATAAACATAATTTCAAAAGAGGCGATACCGAAGGGTTTGTGAATTATGCCTTATCCCTAAAAAATATAATTTTTGCAGTCATCTTTATTGAAGATAAAAAGCAAAAAATTATAAAAATGTCTCTGAGATCAGTAGGTGATTTTTCTGTAAATGAATTTTCACGAAATTATTTTGATGGCGGTGGACATATAAACGCTGCCGGCGGAAAAAGCGACTTATCTTTGGAGCATACTATTAAGAAATTTGTCGATATTCTGCCCTCGCTTAAAAATGAATTAACCTTGCCTTAATGAAGAATTTTGCCCTGATACTACTCATGCTTACCGTCTTCGCATCTTGTTCAAAACCGGAAGCCAGGAAACCAATCGTTCGAAAAACAGGTTCTTTTATCAATGAATCTATTAAAAGAAATAAACGCTTGAATTCTGCAGAGAATGCCTTATTAATGGAAAAAATGCAAAGGGATAGCCTCCATGAGTATATTAATTCGGCAAATGGATTTTGGTATTATTATGACATAAAAATAGACGATGAAACTTATCTCCCCAATCGCGGAGATGAGGTGTTTTTCACGCATGAGATTTTAAGACTTAATGATTCCGTTCTTTATTCAGGGGAGGAGCTTGGTACAAAAAGTTATCTTGTTGATAAAGAAGATCTGATTAGCGGATTGCAGGATGGAATTAAACTAATGAAGGAGGGTGAAAAAGTAAGTTTCCTTTTTCCTTCTTATAAAGCTTATGGTTATACAGGATTTGACAAAGTAGGTTCCAATGAACCTTTAATCT
Organism: Flavobacteriaceae bacterium; assembly: GCA_030618945.1. Classification (GTDB taxonomy): domain Bacteria; phylum Bacteroidota; class Bacteroidia; order Flavobacteriales; family Flavobacteriaceae; genus Lutimonas. The sequence continues at coordinate 1,726 of JAUXCI010000080.1, read as the reverse complement.
ATAAAGTACAATTAGTAAAAATCAATAAATTAAGTAAAAATGAAAGTAATTAAATTAGTCTTGCTTGTAATGATCATCGGTATGATGGCATGCAAAAGTACTAAATACATCGACCTTGATGATGGTATTTATGCCGATCTTCAGACAGACAGAGGTGATATCCTGTTAAAACTGGAGTATGAGGTTGTTCCAATAACTGTGGCAAATTTTGTTTCCCTGGCGGAAGGAACCAACCCCTATGTTGATGGAAGTAATAAAGATAAAAAGTTTTATGATGGCCTGAAGTTTCACAGAATTGTACCTGATTTTATGATTCAGGGAGGAGATCCGAGAGGGAATGGCTCGGGAGACCCAGGTTACAAATTTGAAGATGAGTTTACTATGGATGAAAACGGGAATTTAAAACTTTCTCATGACGGACCTGGCATTCTTTCAATGGCCAATTCGGGTCCGGATTCTAATGGGAGCCAGTTTTTCATCACACATAAAGAAACAAAATTTTTAGATGGGGTACATACTGTTTTTGGTTATGTAGTTCAAGGTCAGGAAGTTGTGGATTCAATGAAACAAGATGATATTATTCAGAAAATTGAAATCATCAGAATAGGGAAAGACGCAAAATCATTTGATGCAGCTTCAGAATTTAGTGCTTATTTTGAGCATATTGAAGCAAAACAAAAATTGGCACAGGAAGTCAGAGAAAAGCAAAAAGAAGAACTTGTTCAATTTGTAATGGACAATGAGGCAAATGCAGTTGTTTTAGCCTCGGGCTTGAAGGTCATTTCAATTAATGAAGGTTCAGGAGTAAAGCCAGTTATTGGAACCAAGGTTAACGTTTATTATGCTGGGTTTTTTACAACAGGAGACCTTTTTGACTCTAATGTGAAGGAGATTGCAGAAGCGAGTGGTAAATATGACAGAAGAAGAGATCAAATGGGCGGATATAAGGCGAAAGCAATGGATTATAGTCCTGATGCAGCTTTGATTGCAGGTTTTAAAGAAGGTCTTCAAAACATGAATTATGGAGATAAAGTTTTATTGATAGTTCCATCACACCTTGCTTATGGTGAGCAGGGTTCCAGAGGAGTTATTCCTCCTAATACGGATTTGTGGTTTCAATTAGAAATAGTTGAATAAAAATAAATATAATTATATAAAAGAAGAGAGCCCAGTAGGGCTCTTTTTTTTTGCACTGCATACAGTAAGGCAGGACTAATGATTAATAGTTTAATTTTATTCATCAATAATGAAAGAATAATTTTAAAAAATGCAACACTCGCATAAATGAATCGTATTTACAGTAGAATTAATATCTAGATGGACAGTAATTTTCAAGCGCATTTAATTGAGAAATGCAAAAACAACGACAGTCGGGCTCAAATGCAAATATATGATCAATATTGCAAGGCTATGTTCAACACGGCTTATAATTTTATCAAAGACGACGATATTGCACAGGATGTTATGCAAGAGGCATTTATCAAGGCTTTTAAAAAAATAGAAACCTTTTCAGGGGAGGCAACCTTTGGTGCCTGGCTAAAAAGAATTGTGGTCAACCAAAGCCTGGATTGGATTAAAAAACAAAAAATTCAAACAGTTGAATTAAATGACAATATTGTCTATATGGCCGACGAAGAACCCTTGGAGGTTGATGCGGAAATCAAATTGTCAGCCATTTATAAATGCATTGAAGAATTGCCCCAGAAATGCAAGAATGTGGTCAAGC
>JAUXCI010000039.1 GCA_030618945.1 Flavobacteriaceae bacterium | reverse complement strand
GTCAAACCATCCGTGCTCTCCCAAATAAAATCCTTGATCTGAGGTATACACCACAATGGTGTTTTCAGCAAGGCCGCTTTCGTCAAGATAATCGAGTACCCTACCCACATTATCATCTACAGATGATATTGTTCCTAGGTAATCCTGCATATAGCGCTGGTATTTCCATTGCATTTTTTCTTTGGTGTTCATTAAAGGCCAGTGAGTTTTAAAATCTTCATTGATACTATCAAGTACAACATCATATTTCGCTTTTTGTATGGCATTGGCTCGATTATAAGGCCCATAAAAACCATTCTTATATTCTACTACCTGAGGCACTACCTCATTCATCGAAGCTATAGTTTCTGGTCTCACCTTACTATCATGACTGTACATCATATGGTTATATAAGTTCATTTCTGCCGTTTTTGCAGCCGTTCCACGATTCTTATAATCATCGAATAAAGACTCAGGTTCTGGAAAAGTTTTTTTACTGAATTCGGCAAACTTCTCAGGGCTTGGCCACCATGGTCTGTGGGGTGCTTTATGAAGGTACATCATCATAAATGGTTTTTCCTTATCCCGCTTACTATCCAACCAACCGATGGTGAGATCAGTAATTATATCAGTCACATAACCCGTTATGGTGGTATCTCCTCTTGGTGTAATAAAATCAGGATTGATATAATGACCCTGGCCAGGTAAGATCATAAATTCATCTACTCCTTTAGGATTGTTTCCAAAATGTAATTTTCCAAACATGGCCGTTTCGTATCCTGCTTTTTGAAAAAGTTGAGGAAAGGTAACCTGAGTGGTATCAAAAGGCATTTTGTTATCTATTTTACCATTGATATGAGTATGTTTTCCCGTAAGGATTGTGGCTCTTGACGGAGCACAAATCGAGTTTGTAACGCAGGCATTGGTAAAAAGCAAGCCTTCGTCAGCTATTCTGTCAATGTTTGGTGTTTGGATCAATTTATCACTATAGGCACTAATGGCCTGATAAGCATGATCGTCAGACATTATAAATAAAATATTAGGCCTTTCCTGTTCTATTTTCTCCTGTTTTGAACAGGACATCAGGCTACTAACAAACAATAATACAAGGGTGATTCCAAAAATATTTTTCATGAAAAATTGATTAACATATAAATAAACGCTGTGATAGCAACTTCATACCTGTTTGAATAAAAAACTTGCCATCATCTAAGATCCAAAGATATCGAAATCAAGATTCACATAAAATAAAAGCTTGCTAAGTTTTAACAAAATTTTAATTAAAACACATTAAACCCAAAAGGCTTCTGGCAGTCATACTAGAAACAATTAAATATAAAGTCATGAAAAAAATATTGATAATCCTTTTGCTTGCCTTTTCTGTAAGCATCTATGCACAAAATGAAAAAAAATACAAATCATTAGCCAAGGATTTTACCCCAGAGCAACAAGCCATTCTTAAAACAAAAAAAATGGCTCTTGAATTAGATCTCAACGACACACAACAAAGTCAAATATTAGAGTTGAATAAAAAATGGGCTGGTGAACGAGATAAAAATCGTGAGGCATTCAAAGGGCAAAACGCTGAAGAAATGACTGCTACTGACAAATTCAACAGAATGAATAAAATGCTTGACACGCAATTAGCGAATCAAAAACAGATAAAAAAAATCCTGAACAACGATCAATATGAAACTTGGAAAAAAACAGGTAATAAGAAAGGATATCGATCAACCGAAAGGCAAGGCCGTCAACAAGGAAAAGGTCATAAGAACAAAAAGTGATTAGATTAGTTTTGAGTTAGATTGAAAACTGCCCCCAGGGGTAGTTTTTTTATTGTGACACCATCAATTTTTGCCCTACACTAATCGCATTTGAATTCAAACCATTAAGTCTTTTAAGCTCCTCCACACTAATACTGTTATTCCTCGATATGGAATAAAGTGTATCGCCCTTGCTTACGACGATAAAAGTTTCGGCACTGTCATTGTTGGCCAGCGGCATTTCTTTTTTTGCTCTTTTATACCCTTTTTCATCGAGTACCAAATCGTCATATTTGTACAATTGAAAGTTTTCAATAAAAGCAATCAATTTTTTCGGATACTTTCTATCGGTTGCATAACCCGCTTTTTTCAAGCCTTTTGCCCAGCCCTTATAATCATCAGGATCAAGGTCAAACAAAAATTCATATCGGCCTCTTCCCGTTAAAAACTTCGAATGATCATTAAAAGAGCCTTCAGGATTGTCATATTTTCTGAAGCATTCACCCCTCTTATCATCATCATGGTATACTTTTTTACCTTTCCATCCCGAATGACATTTAATTCCAAAATGATTATTGGATTTTTTTGCCAGGGTACTTAAACCGTTGCCAGATTCCAGAATACCCTGAGCCAGTGTAATACTGGCCGGTATTTTATAGTTGATCATTTTGTCAATGGCTATATCCTTATAATTTCCAATATAGGCCACAGTAAAGCTATTGATCTGCCCTTCATTATTTTTCTTGTATTTGTCGAAAATTATATCACTTTGGGCGTATAGATATTGTTCCTTGGTAACTTCCTCTTTTTGTTTTGATTTTTTAGAGGTTGATCGATTTGACCCACAGCTCATAAACAAAACCATCAGTAAACTTAAAACAAGTAGTTTTTTTATGTCCTTCATATGTTTATTAAAGGTAAATTCTTTTTTAACAATCGCTGATTCATCCCGCTAATCCCTTGCAATCCGCCGGTATGAATAGCCAGTATTTTACAATTTTTATTAAAATATTTATTTTTGATCATATCTGCAATACCGAACATCATTTTGCCGGTATACACGGGATCTAAAGGTATGGTAGTTTGTTCGTAAAATTCGTTGATAAAACTAATCAAATTTTCGTTGATTTTAGCATATCCACCAAAATGATAGTTATGAATTAATTTCCAGTTGTTTTTTACAGGAGTTAGTTTCTCGATCTCATCTTCCAAAAACACCCCTTTGAGGCTTGGGAAGCCCAGTATTTTCTGTCTGTCAAAAGCTGAATTGATCAAGCCTGAGATCGTACCGCCAGTGCCAGCAGCAACACAAATAAAATCATAATCCTGATCCTTTTCTGTAAGTATTTCTTCACACCCTTTTATGGCCAGGGCATTAGTCCCTCCCTCAGGTACCAGATAAAAGTTTCCAAACTCTTCCCTTAAAGCAGCTATAAAATCATCAGTTTGCTTATTGCGATAATGTGCTCTGCTTATGAATTTAAAACGCATCCCATTTTCAAAAGCCTGTTTTAATGTTGTATTATTTTTAAGCGTCGTTTCCAGACTTTCTCCTAATTCATCACCTCTGATCACACCAATCGTTTTAAATCCAAACTTTTTACCCGCATAAGCCAAGGCACTGATATGGTTTGAATACGCGCCTCCAAAACTAAGCAAGGTGTTAGCTCCAATAGTATTGGCTTCTAAAAGATTGTATTTTAATTTTCTGTATTTGTTACCCGATATAAAAGGGTGTAACTCATCTTCCCTTTTCATGTGCAAAGTAATTCCTGCCCGTTCAATTGAATCTATAACTACGCTTTGGTTTCTACTTTCCATCATGATCTTTTTACAAAAAATTAATGAAACTCCAGAAGGGTTTTATGCTTGTGTAGTTGAAATCACACTCATAAAGATAAGCTTCTCTCTCAAAACTAATATTTCGATAAGCCAGCTTTAGCCTTTTATAAATTACTATTTTTGCAAGAAATTCAATAAAGTAAATCATAAAAAAGAAGATCCACAATAACTCTTTTTGTTGTTTCAAATGGATTTTTTCATGATTTAAAAGGATGTCATCATTTTTTAATTCCTTGTTCCTCAAAAAAATAAAAGGCCAAATGGCGAGTGCGTTAAAATTTGAAAGGAAAATAAATTTAATGATGATTGGCATGAAATAATCAAGAGTATGACGGTAAATACATTATGCAATTTAATAATAATAAACTAGATCCTGACGATTTTTATTACAGTGAAGAAGGCTTCAAAGTTTTTACAAAAAGCTATCACTTAAAAAGGGGCTATTGCTGTAAAAACAATTGCCGTCATTGCCCTTATGGCTTTGATCCAAAAAGAAACTATTAAAATTAAATTTAATAACACTCGATATACTTTATTGAAATACTACCCCTTAACTATAAATAGCAATAATTCTCTTCAACCTGAACCTTCTAATTGGTATGATTATTGATAATGCATTAAGGTAATTAACACTTGTATTAAAAAACTCATATGATGAAATTATACCTTTCTGCTTCGGTAATTCTAGTTTTAATTTTATTCTCATGTGATTCAGTAAACGTTTATTCAGATTTTGACAAGAAAACCGATTTTTCCAATTTCAAAACCTATGCATTTTATAAAAAAGGAATTGATAAAGTTGAAATTTCTGATTTAGATAAACGCAGAATTCTTAGAGCTATTGAAAATGAACTAAAAGCCAAAGGGATGGTCGTCTCTGATAACCCTGATGTTTTGGTAAATATTTTCACCAAATCACGTGAAAAAATTGATGTCTATAACAATAGTTATTACGGATGGTATCCTTGGTATTACGGTTATGGTTACGGCCATTACGGGCCCGGTTATGGTTTTGGATATACAAATGTATCCACTTCAACAGAGGGAACCCTTTTTATTGATCTTATAGATGCAAGAAAAAAGGAGTTAGCCTGGCAGGGCATCGGAACAGGAATCCTTTCTTATCATAAGAATATTGACAAAAAGGAAGCGAGAATTAACGAGTTTGTATCCAAGATAATGATGGCATACCCTCCTGAATTAGAGATGGTAAGCAATTAATTTTATTCTTCTACTATTCCGCTTTGAATTAAAACAATTGATAAGTTTTTTTAAGCATTATCAATTTGTTGCTGAATTTTTCCCCATTCAGTCATTAATTCTTCAACCTTAGTCTTCTTTTCCTGATATTTTTTAAAGAAGGAGTCGTCATGTTTATCACCCTCAAAATTTTTAGAAATCCTTTGGTTATCAAGAAGAATTTCATTTTCAAGTTTTGAAATGTCAGTTTCGATTTTACTTAATTTATTTTGAAGTTTTTTCTTTTGTTTAAGATTGGAATGATTCTGTTTTCCTTGAGATGAGTCAATGGGTTTGCTTTTTGCTTTAGATCGCATTTCTACTGCTCTCATGTCTTCAAGCTCGTGCTGTTCAAGGAAATAATTTATATCCCCCAGGTATTCCTTGATACCTCCATCTCGAAATGAGTAAACGGATTCAGCAAGATCCTGTAAAAAATCCCTGTCGTGTGACACGAGAATCAAGGTGCCATCAAATTGTTTTAAGGCCCTTTTCAAAACATTCTTAGATGCTATGTCGAGATGATTTGTTGGCTCATCCATGATTAGCAAATTAAACGGACGCAACAACATTTTACACAAAGCCAGTCGGTTTCTTTCTCCTCCTGAAAGCACTTTTACCTTTTTCTCTACTTCATCACCTCTAAAAAGAAAAGATCCCAGCATATCCCTGATACTCACTCTATTTCCGTCAGTAGCCGCATGTTCCATGGTTTCAAGCACGGTAAGCTCTCCATCGAGGTATTCTGATTGATTTTGGGCAAAATATCCAATCTGTACATTGTGACCCAATTTTAATTCCCCGTCAAAACTGATCTCTCCAACCATAATTTTAGCAAGGGTAGTTTTTCCCTGACCATTTTGCCCGACAAAGGCTATTTTGCTTCCTCGCTCAATGAGCAAGTCAACGTTTTCCAACACTTGATTTTCATCGTAACGCTTTGCAACATCATAGGCCTCAACCACAACTTTTCCTGGGGTTATCGAAACCGGGAAACGCACATTCATTACTGCGTTGTCATCTACATCAACTTCTATACGCTGCACTTTATTCAGTTTTTTGGTCAACGATTGAGCCATGGAAGCCTTACTGGCTTTAGCTCGAAATTTTTCAATCAACTGTTCAGTCTGTTTGATTTCCTTTTCCTGATTTTTTTGGGATTGCAACTGTTTTTCTTTAATCTCGTTTCTCAATAACAAATACTGAGAATAAGGTTTTTTATAGTCATAAATCTGCCCCAGTGAGATCTCAATGGTTCTATTTGTAACATTGTCCAGGAACATTTTATCATGAGACACCATCATGATAGCCCCGCTAAATCCTTTTAAAAAGTTCTCAAACCAGATAATGGATTCAATGTCCAAATGGTTTGTGGGCTCATCAAGAAGTAAAATATCATGCTTCTGCAACAACAACTTAGCCAGTTCAATCCTCATTCTCCATCCTCCTGAGAAGGTATTGGTCATTTGATTATAGTCATTCTTTTTAAATCCGAGTCCTCCCAGTATTTTTTCGGTTTCCCCCTGATAATTATAACCACCTATCAATTCGTAACGATGGGATAATTCATCCAGATCATGCATAAGATTGTGATAATATTCACTTTCATAATCTGTTCTTTCAGCCAACTCGGTGTTGATGTGCTCCAATTTCTTCTCAATGCTTTTAATTTCCCCAAAGGCCTGATAAGCTTCTTCAATCACCGTACGGCCTTCCTCAAAATCAATATCCTGTTTTAAATAACCCAGGCTTATGTTTTTTTCAAATGCCATGGTTCCACGATCATATTCCTGATCTCCGGCCACAATTTTCAAAAGAGTAGATTTACCTGCTCCGTTTTTACCAACAAGACCAATGCGATCTCCAGGGTTCAACTTAAAAGTAATACCCGAAAACAGTTCTTCTCCAGAAAATGAAACGGTAATGTCGTGTGCGTTGAGCATTATTATGGCTTAAAAAATTATATTTGCAAAAGTAATTGATTAATGTTAATGCGCAATGCTTAAAAAAGGTTCCAAATTATATAGTGTTTTCCACAATAAATGTCCTCAATGTCAAACTGGAAATTTCTTTCAACATCCAGTATCCCTGAATTTCAAGAACAATTTAAAAATTCATAAAAATTGTGATTCTTGTGGGCTGAAGTATATGATTGAACCTTCCTTTTTCTATGGAGCCATGTATGTTTCATATGCCCTTACGGTAGCCTTAGCTGTTGCCATTTTTGTTTTAGGACATCTATTTCACCTAGGCCTAATTACATCATTTATAGCAATTCTTATGATATTACTAGGACTAACCCCTATAACCATGCGTTTATCAAGGTTAATATATATCAATATGTTCGTCCACTTTAAAGAAAAGACCGGTTAATTCTTCTGTTTAAATCTTGTGATGGAAATCTCCTTATCCAATTCAACTCCTTCTTCCAAAAACTGATATAATTTTTTTGCCATTAAAGGTGCGATCATTACTCCGCGCATTCCCATTCCATTGAGAACGGCTATTCGATCGTTGTCTTTGTGAACCCCTAATAATGGCCTCCTGTCGCCAGTAGTAGGACGAATCCCTGCCTCATGATCCACAATGCTATAAGCGCAGGTCAAAACTGATTTGAGTTTGGTTTCCAATTCCATCCTGCCTTCTTCAGTGGGTTCGTTTGTTTTATCAAACCGGTCAAAAGTGGCCCCAACCTTATAAAGGTCATCGCCAAGAGGCATTATAAAAATGGCTGATTTAATGATACAGTCCATCTTAAGCTCAGGAGCGTGGATGGTAAGGAGTTCTCCTTTAGTACCAAAAAGAGGTAGCTTATTGAAAAATGGATTTTTTATTAAACCATTTCCTTCGCAAAAAACCACTTTTCCTGCCTTTATATCCTTGTATTCCAGAAAATTTTCCCAAGTAATGATCAGTTGATGGACAAAGGTTTCATCAACCAATAAACCTTCTTTGTCTAAGTTGTCGCGGTAGTCAGATACCAAGTCTCTTACCTTGATTCTGCCGGTATTGGATAATCGACCTGATTTATACGGAGCAACAATTTTATCCGTTTCGATCTCCACTATTTCAGGATGCATATATGCTTCTAAAGCTGGTTTGTCACAAGCAATAAACCAATTATTTTGCTCTTCAATACTTTTAAATGTTCTGTAAATAGGTATAGCTTGGTCATATGATTTTTTAAAATCATTTTCAAGTGAAGCATAAAATGGCAGGGCTACTTCTAATTGTTCTTTTGCATTCCAAACCGGTGTGAATCTCTTGAGAATAACCGGATTATACATTCCGCCTGCCACCAGGGATGAGCTTTGAGATTGATCTTCAAAAACAATAAATGTCTTGTCATGTTTTTTGAGTTCTTCAGCAAAGGCAATTCCTGCAAGACCCAGACCCACTATAATATAATCTACGGTCATCCTATATAATTTAACGCCGTTTTAAAAGTAATTTGACGCTTCGAAGATAAGATATACGTGGCAAATTATTCAAACAAAAAAAACCTCTACTTTTCAGTAGAGGTTTTTCATTATTAACACAGTATTAGTAATTCCACATATCGAGCTCCCTATCTCGAATGTCTTCTTTAAGTTTATCTGATTCTAAAACTTGAAAAAGTGAATTTCCTTTTATATATTCAGCAACGTCACGGTTACCATAAATATTTTCTTCTCTATAAATAATCGCATTGAATCTTCTTGAATTCAAAAGATGGTCATATGATAAAGGATAAGCTGAATTCTTTTGGTTAAATACTTTCATATCATGTGTATTGTATCTCGCACCGGGATACCATACCCAAAATAATTCAATCAACTCATCTTGTGCACCGTCGCTATCAATAAAGTTAACGTCTGGAGCCACTGGAGCTATCCCCAATAACCTGTATTTTAATTCACCTTGACGCTTGTCGAAAAACCACACGCCTTTGATTCTGAATCCTTCAATGTCTCCGGCAGTTAAATCTCTGCGATCAACATATTCATCCGTTAAGATTTCTCCTGCGTTTAACCTTTCTATACCCGCATCTGAAGTATCAATTCTAGATAATCGTCCTGAAATATCCTTGAGCGTGAGCTTATCTTCAAAATATGAATCATCATAAACGTCAATGATCTCACCGCTTCTTATACCTCTCATTAAAGTATCATATAAAGATCTTCTGGAAGAGCTGATATTACTCGTATCAACAGGATAGTAGTAAGGCATATTGATTTTTTCATTCATATCAACATATTCCCACACAACTTTTGACCATAGGATATCTCTATCATCTATATACCCATAAGCTAATGGTCGGTCATTATCAGCTGCCAGCTGTTCCGGTGTTTTCATACCTACTTGCTCCGGGATCTTCGCATTCAGCAAATTTGCCTGTGCATTTACGTATCCCACAGATAGTAAGCCAATTACTGCTATTATTAAACTTCTCAATTTCATAATTCTATATGGATTAATTTGTTATTTCAACATTTACAGGAGAAGCATTTTTTAGGTAATAACCTGAATTCCCCACTAATTTTTGTTTGATATCAAAAATGATCACAACGTCTCCTCTTCTAGCCCTATTCAAGACTCTTATTGCAGATGCGTCAAATTTATTTCCTTTTACAATCACGGTTGGTTGTCCTGGCACTTTGACACTAAAACCGTTTGTGTTAAGTTTTAAATCAAACACGAAATCTGGAAGCATTGAGCTGATGGTAGCCTTTTGCAAGGTGCTTTTCGGCATTTTGATCATTCCGTATTCTCCCCTTACTGCGGCAACTGGAGCTGGAATGTCTTTAATTCTAAACATCTGGCTTGATTTAATTGGTGTACCATCAGGCAATTTTGCGCTTACAGTGATACTCACTTCTCTTCCTTTTCCCGGAGCCATGATATACTTTCCAATACCTTTTACTTTTTTCAAACCTGGGGCACTTGCTTTAACAACGTTATCAGCAACACCTGGAACAGATACTGTAATCGGATTCTCTACACCTCTGTAAACCACATTCATCTTATCAGCTGAAATTACGGCACTATTAGGTTTAGCTACTACGGCATAAGAAGTTTCTACTGGAATTTCTATAGGCACACCATTTTCCATGAAAATGAATTTACCCTTGATTTCGTTTTCTCCAACGTTTCCTGATGGAAAATCTAAAATTGCTCCACCATCTTTGATATTGGTTATTACTCTACCATTGATCACAACCTTTGTTGGTTTTAAAGATCCATCATACCTTCCTAAAACTATTTTACCCTGGAAATTTTCCCCTTGTAAAGTTGCTGGTGTATTTGGAATCAGGATCGCCTGATAGTTATTCATTGAAACGTCACTTGCCATCTGGCCTTGTAACATGTTTCCTAAGATTTCTGATTCGGTTGTTTTAATATCAGCCTGAATCTGTGTGAGTTTTGTGATCGAGGCAACCAAAGGAAATCCTTTATAGTTATAATCTAACCAAAATATTTCTTTACCTTCTCTATTGGTCACCTTATCGGTTGAAAATCTGGTCACAACATCCTTCTGAATATTTTCACTTCCTTCTCCCATAACTCCTGAGATATCAGTTCTGTAATTATTCATATTGTTAACAAAGGCTTCACCCTCTTCTTTATATACCCCGTCATTTCCTTTAAAGAATTTATCGTCAAGAAATTTACCGGAATCCATTGTTTCATAATCAGTTGGATCATCAACGGTACCTTTCATTTCTTCCTTAATTTCTTCAAGATAATTGTAATAATCAGCTGACATTTTCTTGACCTTGTCTGCCTTTAATTTTTCATCTGCGTATTTTTCCTTTTGCTCTACTGCTTTTAAGGCCAGGTCTTCATATGATCGCTCATTCCTGGTTGTGGCAGCATCATTAGCTGCAACAAGTTTGTTGTCCATTAATCCGAAGGCTTGTAAAACTTCCTTTGACATATTCATTGCTAACATAGCGATGAAAATTAAATACATCAAATTTATCATTTTCTGCCTGGGTGATTGCGTTCCTGATGCCATTCTAAATAGTTTTTTTAGGGTTAATAATTGCGCTTGTTAAATTTAGCTGCTAACTACTGACTAGAATTTGACATCGCAGATAACATACCTCCATATACTCCATTAAGAGAAGATAAATTTGTTGCTAATGATTCCATCTGTTCTTTTAAACGTTCCGCGTTTTCTAAAGTCTCTATATTGAGTTCCGTTTGACGTACCGCATTTTCCTTCTGAATAATATACATACTATTTAATGACTCCAATTCAATTGAAGCAACTGATAATTGCTCAGCATATCTGTTAGATGCAGCAATAGAATCAGTGGCCGGTTTTAAACCTTCAGCGGCACCAGCAAAACTGCTAATACTTGTTGACAATCTTTCCATCATTTCTGTATCAAGGTTAGCATCCTGCAACATTTCATCCAGTTTTTGTGATAATAAACCTTGAGAGTCTTGAGCTTGTTCTTTGTCTAAAGAATCTCCTCCTGCTAATTCAGGATAAACATTTGTCCAGTCTAAATCTTCATCAACGGGTTCAAAAGCTGATAAAGCAAATACCGCAGCTTCTACGATCATCCCAATGGTCAACATTTCTGTTCCTCCTGGGTAATGAGCAATTTTAAAAAGTGCTCCTAAAATTACTACTGCTGCTCCCAGGCCGTAGGCCATGTTGAACATTTTCTTTTTGGTTTTTGATTGTGCCATAATTATTGATTTTTGATTATTTATTGATTAAGCTAATATTTTTATAAGTTTTACTTTTTTAATTGTGTTCCCATGTAATCCTGTACGGTTCTGAAGCCAATATAACTTCTTGCTGAATCTCCGTATTCGTAATCTCTGGTACCTACTTCAAGGAAGTAAGCCACATCTTTCCACGATCCACCCCTGATCACTTTTCTTTGATTTGAATCATCAACCACATTCGGGTTAATTGTCGATCCTAAATAGTATGATGAAGGGTTATAAGCCGTATTGGTCCATTCTGAAACATTACCTGCCATATTATAGAGTCCGTAATCATTGGCGTTATAAGATTTTGCTTCAACAGTGTACAAAGCTCCATCAGCTGCATAATTACCCCGTTCTGGTTTAAAGTTCGCCAAGAAACAACCTCTGTCGGTAATGGCATAAGGTCCACCCCAAGGGTATTTGGCATATTCCAAACCACCTCTGGCTGCATATTCCCATTCTGCCTCTGTTGGTAACCTAAAGCTAGGTTCTCTACCTGTACTTTTCTTTTTTCCAGCTAAGAAATTATTTCTTTTATCAGATCGGAAATTACAAAAAGCTTTGGCTTGATCCCAAGAAACACCTACAACAGGATACTCATTATAAGCCTGATGCCAGAAATAATCTTGATGCATTGGATCATTATATGAATAATTAAAATCTTTAATCCATACAGCAGTGTCAGGATAAATCTGAACCTCTACCTTATTTAAAAAATCTTTAGGATTGGCACTGCTTCTAGCAGCTCCTGACCGATCAGTCATTAAATAAACGTATTTCAGTTTTTTAGTATCTATTTTTCTTTTTCTATCCAAAGATTCATCTATAGGCAAGTATAAGCTGTCCATAGCCTCGGCATAGTATTCGTCAGGAAATTCGGCTGTATTCCAAACCAATTCCACATCCCAATTCAAATAACGTCCTTCAGTTGGAGAATTAACGTCTCCTAAACTTCCGTAATTATCCATCATGTATTTGTAATAGGCATTATCTGTACTGTCTTGTTGTTTAAACTGGTACTTAGAAATACCACTAATGTCTCCTTTGTTTTGCTCAATCGGAGCACCACCACCCATATCAGCTTCTTCCGCCAAAATAGCAAGTCTCGTTCTTAGAATAGAATCTCTTACTCTAAAAACAAATTCTCTGTATTCACTATTTGTGATTTCTGTTTCGTCCATATAATATGGTCTAACTGTAACGGTACGTGAAGGGGCACTAAAAGAGCCTGCCACGTCCTCGTCGCCTTTACCCATAGTAAAAGCACCACCGGGTACCAGAACCATTCCGAAGGGCTTTTCCGGAAAGAACTTTTTATCTGTTGATACGCCCACCAATTGACCTCTGTCATTACCAGATTTACAACTACTTAGCAAAGCAAAGACAAATAGTAATAGGATTAGGGATAACTTTTTCATAATTTTTACTTTTCTAACAAGATGTTATTGTTACATT
>JAUXCI010000041.1 GCA_030618945.1 Flavobacteriaceae bacterium | reverse complement strand
GCTGACTGATACCCGCAAAATGATATAAACCCGCTATTTTTTCTTTGTCTGCTAAAACCTTTTTTGCAGTTCTTATAATCGATGTAGCATCTTGCATATCCAGTACCTCAATACGAGCCCTGCTCCCATTTTTTTCAATTTCCTCAGCCGTAATTTGTAAGCTATCGATATCCCTTCCAGAAATAATAATACGGGTATTGAATTTTGCCAAAGCCACAGCAACAGCTTTACCCATGCCAGATGAAGCACCTGTAATCCAAAAGGTTTTTCCCAAAAAATTCATTCAGTTTCGTTTTTGTCGCAGCATTAGGACCGCCAATTTCCTTATTCTAATTCTTAAGTTATTGCTGTTGTGCTTATTACTCTAATTAATAGCTATAGTTTAAGAATGCACCAAAGTAGTGAAACATTTAATATTAAAGACAAAGGATTGTATAGGAATTCAAATTATAAAGTTTTGTTTATTCGTGTTCGTGAATTGTAGCTTTCATGGCTTTGATGGCTTTGAATTTCGAATATCGAAATATTCTCCTAAACTAAAATCATTGAGATAGTTACTTCAAAAAAATCAACCCCCCCACACTCCATAAACAAACCGGAATCTAATGACTTCCCTCCTGTATAGGGATAGGCCGAAATGGGTTCAATGCACACCATATTGGGAACTTCTGTCCACAACATAAAATTGTCAAAGCCCTGGGTTTTGATCAGCACATTGTAGCCATTTGCCTTTACCAAAGTAATTTCATTAGCGCCTAAGGCTGGATAAGCTATTGAACCTACATCCAGAATATTTTGAAGCGTTAACTGCTCTTCCTTAAACTTAAAAATTTCATTGTTGTTCCCTGACAGTTTAAAAGCCGGATGGTAGCCGAGCATAAAAGGCATTCCTTTTTCCCCGGCAATTTCGAATTGAATTTTTAATGCGTCATTTGACAGCTCATAGCGCTTTTTGAATTCAAAACTATAAGGCCAAAACACCAGCTCTTTAATTGATTTATCGGGATATTTTGAGTTTTTAACTTTTGAATTTTTCTTATACGTCTTTACAAAAACTACCGAATGTTCTGTCTTGTCCAATTCATTATAACTCAACTCCCGCAACAAGCCATGTTGATCCTGAACAGCCTCTCCCCTTTCAGTGTTTACTATAAAATTATTAGCTTCAGTTGGGCCGATAACAGGAAACATTTCAGTATCTGAATTTCTCCATCCTGGATCTCCTTTTTGATGGATCAGTTCTTCTCCATTTTTAATATAACTGATCAATTCACCCTCCTCGATGCTAACAAAGGATTTACTATCATCACTAACTAACCTATGGGTTGCTTGCATATATTTTCTTAAAATTGTTACGATTATTCCTGTCATGTAAATATACAAATGCTGCCTTGATTCAAAGTAAAAATGAGCAAATTGAATCCATTTTTTCGTATCTTTACGACAAGATTAATATTTAACCCTCTAAATTAATAATTATGGCAGTCTTAAAAGTTATCGAAGTAATGGCCGATTCCAACAAAAGTTGGGAAGAAGCCACAAGAAATGCCGTTGCACATGCCTCTAAAAGTGTAAATGACATCAAATCAGTTTTCGTACAATCACAAAGTGCTGTTGTAAAAGACGGCGGTATTACGGCGTTTAGAGTAAACGTAAAAATTATTTTTGAGGTACACTAATTTAGTTTGAATACATGAATCCTCAGTTAAACCTGAGATTTTAAAAGAATTTTTTTCTGTTTTAAATATCTGGCTATAAAGACTAAATAGGACAATAAACTATTTATTCATCCGTTGTTATTAAACCCCCACAGCTATTGGGATAAACTTAAATCCATCGCTATGAAAACAGTAAACGACTTAATTAAAGCATTGCAAAAACTAAATGCCCAACAAAAATCATTACCCTTTGTGGTATATGACACAGAGCACAATCAGGAATACGATTTAAAAAGTGTCGACCCATCTGGAAATGATAGGATTCAATTGAATTTGAGATATTGAACGAAGTTTCGAGTTTTGAGATTCTTCAATGTTGTTTTACAGCATTGAAGTGTTCTTGCGTTTGCTATTTAGTTTGAAAAGTTTAATTTGTTTGAACATTCAAGCATTAAACTGTTTTGCCTGCCTGCCGCCCTTCAATATCACCCAAGTGAAATTCCAAAGCTTCAACCGAAATCTGAATTTCTCTGATCAGGAGTGCCAAAGACAAAATCAACAAAAGTAGCGCTACACCAAACACCCAAACGGCAATAACGTGCTGTTCAATGTAAATTAAAAACATGGTAAGCACACAGAGCAACAGGCTTAAAATACCAAATATTTGCATGGATCTGGTAAGGTATAAACGCTTGCGCAGATTGTTGATTTGACGAATCAATACTTCATCTTTTTCTTGCTGATATTTATCGTGCAAACTTCTTACAACAGCTGCATAAGCTAAAAACCGGTTGGTATAAGCCAACATGATCAATGAAATCGCCGAAAATAAAAGTGCGGGGGTAGTTAGTGTGAGTTGTTCCATGGGGTCAAATTTAAGTGAAAAAATGCGGAGATAAAAGTTGAATTTAAATGACCTATTTCATCAAACTGATATATCAATTTCACACTCCATAATTTTCCCTCTTTTTCCCTTAAATATCTCCCAAATTCCATTAAATTTGCCGCTTTGTTTCAAATAAATTTAAAATAATGGAAAGTAAATACAGTACATGGTACCATCCTTATAAACCGGCAAAAGATTATGACAAAAAAGTTGCCTATTTCAGTATGGAATTTGGTATTCATCAAGCGTTAAAAATATATTCAGGAGGGCTCGGTTTTTTAGCAGGTTCTCATATGCGTTCGGGATTTGAGTTAAAACAAAACATGATTGGCATCGGAATGCTATGGAAATATGGCTATTATGACCAGGCAAGAAATGAAGACCAAACCTTAAGAACAGATTTTATTGAGAAAACTTATAATTTTCTCGAAGATACCGGGATCGAGGTAGAAGTTCAGTTGCATGACAACCCCAACGTAAAGGTAAGGGCCTATGTTTTAAAACCAGAGATTTTTGGTTCAGTACCCATGTACTTATTGAGTACTGACCTTGAAGAAAATGATTATTTATCAAGAACCATCACCAACCATTTATATGATGCTAATGAAATGACGCGTGTGTCACAGAGTATTGTACTTGGAATTGGTGGAGCAAAAGTAGTGGAAGCCCTTGGAGGTGCTGATACCTACCATTTAAATGAAGGTCATGGATTACCAGCCTTTTATCATTTGAAAAATCAAGGCGTTAAAAAGAACCAAATGGTTTTTACAACCCATACGCCTGAAAAAGCAGGAAACGAAGAAAGAGATGCACGTCATTTAAACAGATGTGGCTTTTTTGGAAAATCACTGTCTGAAGAGGAGCTTCAAAAAGAAATGGTTAACGGAGGTATGATCAACTATACGGTTGCTGCCTTAAGAATGGCTAAAAAAGCGAATGCTGTTTCCAAATTACATGCAGTGGTTGCCAATGACATGTGGAAGGATTTTGACAAAACCTGTAAAATAATTCCAATTACCAATGCACAAAATCAAAACTTTTGGCAAGATAAGGTGATTAAAAAATCATGGGAAAAGAAAAATGCAAAAACTTATACCAAAAGAAAACTTGAATTAAAAAAGGATCTTTTTGACGAAGTGTTGAATCAAACTGAAAAATTATTCGATCCAAATGTGCTTACCTTTGTTTGGGCAAGGCGCTTTGCAGGATATAAAAGAGCTGATCTGTTACTTCATGATCTTGAGCGCTTTTACCGATTGATAAATAACGAAAAATACCCAGTACAAATCATATGGGCAGGTAAGCCTTACCCTTATGATTATTATGCTATCGATATTTTTAATCATTTGGTGAATGTTTCTAAACCCGCTCGGAATTTAGCCGTATTGGTTGGATATGAAATGGACCTATCAAGAAAAATGAAATGCGGATCTGACGTTTGGCTCAATACACCAAGAATAACACGTGAGGCTTCAGGAACCAGTGGGATGACTGCTGCAATGAACGGTTCTGTGAATGTTTCTATCAATGATGGTTGGATTCCGGAATTTCAAAAGAATGGCAAAAACAGTTTTGTGTTGCCGGAACTTGACCATAACCTTCCGGTTTGGGATCAGGATAAAATGGATGCTGATAACTTATATGATATCCTCGAAAACGAGGTAATCCCAATGTACTATGACAATCCTAAGAAATGGCAAGAAATTGTCTTTAAAGGGATGGATGACGTGATTCCTGCCTTTACCAGTGCAAGAATGGCCGATCAGTACTATAAGAAAATGTTCAAATAATCAAGTGATCAATGAAAAATTGAATCAATGAAATAATGGTTCAATGTTGGGGTTTTAAAACTTTCAACATTGAACTTTTTTTTATGCCGAATTTGATAAAACATTCAACTGTTTTTCCAAAAAGATAGCGACCCCGTCTTCAATATTACTAGAGGTAATTTCATCTCCCATACACATGATTTTATGGGCTCCTATATTTTTTTCTTTCCATTGAACCAAAGTTTTATCAATGTCCTGAACCTGCGGCATCACTTTAGTATTATTGCTTTCGCGATTGGCCCAATAGTCCATTTCTGGGACAAACCAATGATGTCCATGATAAAGGCTCGTATGAATATTTGTGTTAGCGCTAAAGTTACAGACTGAATCTGTTAGCTTGTTGCTAATCTCAGTGCTATGCAAAACGGTTTCCCCTTCCAAAATCAAACCACCATTATAGGCAATTAAAGGCAACTGATTTATGCCGAGCTCTTTTTGAAGGTGGATTATGGCTTGGGGCATTCTGGATGAAATCAGTATAAACGGAATATGAGACAATTCTTTTATAACCCTTTTGGTTTTAGAAGATAATTCTCTGTTTATGTTTAATAAGGTCCCGTCAATATCAGAACATATCAGTTTTACTTGCATAAAAAATGGGGTTGAATAATATAGCCTAAATGAAATAAGGTCTTTTTTAAATTTTTGCAAATATACGTAAACAATGAATTAATGAAACAATGAAATATTGAATTAATGAATTAATGAAATATTGAATCATTACATCATTAAATCATTGCATCATTGATCAAGTGAGGTGCTCACTTCTGATCACCTCGCAACTCATCACCTCACTTCCGATCACCTCAGCAATGTTCAAACAGTTTATTTCAACCTTTAGACCTTCCGTTTTATAACAAAAAAATGGCTGATCTAACAGGTCAATCTGCCTATATTTTGTTAAGAATCAAGATTTAACAAATATTTTTGTATTTTAGACACATACTGAAACCAATTACAACCTTAATCTCATACCTCTCAATCCCTATGCATTTATTGCCTAAACTTCGCTATTCAAGTAAATCTACTTTCTTAGTTTTAACACTTGTCTTTATTTTTTCAACTACCTTTTTATTTGGCCAGGAACAGATAGGCCGCCCGTTTGTTACGAATTACTCCTATCAGGAATACGAGGCCGCTCCTGTAAATTGGTGGGCAATTGAAGACAAGGATGGTATTATGTATTTTGCTAATGGTGATGGAGTAATGCAATATGACGGTGTTAATTGGAAAATCATAGATTCCGAGAACCTTGGAGGAGCGAGATGTCTTGTTCAGGATGCTCAGGGTGTTATTTATGTGGGAAACGGAGGTGATATAGGTTATTTAAAACCGGATGCAAAAGGGGAACTTAAGTTTATCTCCTTAAAAGATAAGATTCCGGAAGAGTTTCAAACATTTACTACGGTTTGGGAAGTAGACTATTATAAAGGACGCATTATTTTCAGAACTAACAACAGGCTTTACATTTGGGACGGAGAGAATATGAAGGTCCTTGTTTCTGAAGATGCCTTTCATGTTGGTAAGATAGTCCATGGAGTCTATTATGTTAGAATTTGGAACAGAGGTTTTTGTTATCTTACAGATGACGATACTTTTGAATTAGTTCCTGGTGGAGAGATTTTCGCAGATGAAAGAGTTTATGTAATACTTCCATATGATGATAAGCAAATACTTCTGGGTTCAAGAACCATGGGCTTCTATATTTATGATGGGAAAAACTTCAATCCTTTTCAGGTAGAAATTGATCCCGAAATTATGAAAGCTGTTTATATACCGGGAATCGCACTTGATAATGGAAATTTTGTGATCAATACATTTGCAGAAGGAGCATACCTCATTGATCATCAAGGAAAACTGATTCAAAAGTACACTACTGAAAACGGCCTTCAGGATGGCAGTTCCAGTTTTTGCTATCTTGATTCAAGAGGAGTACTCTGGATGCCATTGTTTAATGGGATTTCAAAAATTAATCTGAATTCATCAATGTCAGTTCTTGATACGAATATGGGCTTATCCACAAAAGTGGTTTTTAGCACCTATCGTTTTAAAGATACCCTTTACCTCTCCACGAATAACGGAATTTTTT
This sequence comes from Flavobacteriaceae bacterium, assembly GCA_030618945.1. Taxonomy (GTDB): domain Bacteria; phylum Bacteroidota; class Bacteroidia; order Flavobacteriales; family Flavobacteriaceae; genus Lutimonas. Next base: position 6,500 of record JAUXCI010000041.1, on the reverse strand, counting down.
ATTTGGATGAGGCTGCGAAAAAATTGAAGCTAATAGAAGGAACTTCCGGTCAAGTGGCTAATTTTCTGGAAAAAGATGGGCATCTCTATTCAGGAACAGGGAGTATGGGTTTCATTGAAATTACAGGCACAACATATAAAATATTAAGGACTAATGATAACTATGACTTTAGAGTAAATTGGTTAAAAACTTCTAAAGTTGATCCAAACAGGTTATTTGTTCAAACTAATGATGGACTCGCGAGTTTCTATTATAATGAAACGTCGAAACAATTTGAAGAAGAATCCTTTACTTCAAAACATAAAACCAGAAGTATCATTGAAAGAAATGACGGAGGCTTATGGCATTATTCTCTCGAAGATGGAGAAATACAACTTTTTATGCCTAAAATGGTTGATGGTAAAATGGACCTAAATAATTTAGAGGTTTCACTTTATAACGAAGAAAAAGGTCTTCCAAATTCTGACTTTTCGTTTTTTAATTTCTTGGATGAAATCATGGTATTTGACGATGATTCAAAAAAAACATACATATTCAATGAAGAAAAAGATGTTTTTGAAGAAAAGAAAATGTTTTTTAACGATTTGATCAATTGGGACAATGGAGGAATTCTGCCACATAAAGATCATCTTGGTCGAATTTGGTTTGGATTAGGGAATGGAATCATCATCGCAACAGAAAATACTGACGGTACCGGTACCTATCAATTTAATACACAAACTTTTAAAGAGCTCAAAAATAGAAATATATCTAATATTTATGTTGACCCAAGCTCCACTAAGGATAATACCCTCGTATGGTTTTCTGGCCCTGATGGCGTGGTTAGGTATGAAGGTAACCTAGAAAAACCTTCTTTACCAAATTTCAAGGTACACCTGAGAAGAATGACCATTTCCAATGATTCGTTGTTGTATGCAGGGGGTATTGATTTTCAGGAGAACCTTAAAATAAGCCACGAGAACAATACTGTTACAATGAGTTATGCAGCTCCTTTGTTTATTGGACAGAAAGACATGCTGTACAGCACTTTTCTAGAAGGTTTTGATAAAACTTGGGTTGACTGGAGCAAACAAGCCACCAGAGAATATATCAATTTACCACCGGGAAATTATAAATTCAAAGTAAAAGCGAAAAGTATATTTGGAGATGTATCTGAAGAAACTTCGGTTGGTTTTGACATTACACCTCCCTGGCATAAAACCTTATGGGCCTATGCCTTATATGTGCTTGGATTCTTTATTTTGGTTTATGCCATTGTAAGGTCGAGAACAAATATTTTGATGAATCAGCAAAAAGTTCTAGAAGACAAGGTTCAGGAACGAACTAAAGAGGCTAACCAACGCTTAATTGAGTTAACTACTGTTAATGATGTGAGCAAAGCGCTTACCCAAAAACTGGAACTCAACGAGCTCATCCAACTGGTTGGTAAACGCATGACTGAATTATTTAAGTCTGACATCACCTATTTGGGCATACTCGACGTAGAAAGTCAAATGATCAACTTCCCTTATCAGGATGGTGACACAATGCAACCCATGAAATATGGTGAAGGGCTTACTTCTAAAATAATTATGACGGGTAAAGGCTTACTGATCAACAAAGACTCGGATATTATGAAAGAATATACCGAAAGTGGTTTGGAACAAACCGGAAAAAGAGCCGTTTCCTTTTTGGGTGTTCCCATCCCTGTTGAAGACAAAGTCATTGGGGTATTAAGTGTACAAAGCACCACACAGGAAAGTCGTTTTAATGAAGAAGACAAACGCTTATTAAATACCATCGCCATCAATGTGGGTGTTGCCTTACACAATGCCGAACTCTATGAAGAGGCAAAAGAAGCCAAGGCTAAAGCAGAGGATGCTAATGAGGCCAAAAGTGCCTTTTTATCAACGGTTAGCCATGAATTAAGAACGCCCTTAACTTCTGTGCTTGGTTTTGCAAAGATCATCAGAAAACGATTGGAAGACAAGATCTTTCCTGCAGTTACCGTTGATGATCAAAAAATCAAGAAAACAATGAAACAGGTAAGTGAAAACCTGAACGTGGTGGTATCAGAGGGTGAACGACTCACCAACTTGATCAATGATGTGTTGGATTTGGCAAAAATTGAGTCGGGCCGAATGGAGTGGCATTTAAAGCCCGTATTTCTTCAGGATGTCATTAGCAGGGCTATCGCTAGTACCTCCTCCCTATTTGATCAAAAAGGCCTTAAACTTGTTAAAAATATTTCGCCTGATCTTCCTTTGGTGAGTGGGGATGAAGATAAGTTGATCCAGGTGGTGATCAACCTCTTGTCAAATGCAGTAAAATTTACCGATAAAGGGAAAGTTTCTATTGAAACATTTTTGGACAAGGGGCAAATAATGGTTGAAGTAAAGGATACTGGTATTGGCATCGCCGAAAGCGACAGACACAAAGTGTTTGAACGTTTCCGTCAGGCTGGAGATACCTTGACCGATAAACCTCAGGGAACGGGATTAGGATTGCCAATTTGCAGAGAGATCATTGAACATCTTGGAGGCATCATCTGGATGAAAAGTGAAATTGGCGTAGGAAGTTCCTTCTTCTTCTCTATCCCTACCATGGGAGAAATAAGCCAGGAACAACCCATACAGTTGGATCGTATCTTAAACAGCTTAAAAAAACAGATCAAACATTCTTCGTTAAATGATATAAAAGATGTCCCAACAATTCTTGTCGTGGATGATGACACGCCAATAAGGTCCTTATTACGTCAGGAATTAACCGACGCTGGTTATCAGGTGCAGGAGGCTGCTAACGGGAAAGCTGCCTTAGACATGGTTCGTATGTCTAAGCCTGATTTGATTATTCTCGACGTTATGATGCCCGAAATCAATGGTTTTGACGTTGCCGCGGTTTTAAAAAACGATCCAAATACTATGGATATCCCAATCATCATCTTATCAATCGTACAGGATAAGGAGCGTGGTTTTAAAATTGGAGTTGACAGGTATTTAACCAAACCTATTAACACGGAGCAGCTTTTCCATGAAGTAGAGGAATTATTGGAACAAGGTGTTTCTAAAAAGAAGGTAATGGTGGTAGATAATGATGCGTCGGCAGTAAAAACACTTACAGATGTGTTGACAGCCCGTGGATATAAGGTTTTAGAAAGTAACCCCGAAGATCTTATGAAAAAGGCTACTGCTGCCCAACCGGATATCATCATGTTGAATTCTGTTTTGAACAGTGACCATAAGATGATCAAAGACTTAAAAATCCAAAAAGGAATGGAAAATGTAATGGTCTTTATTTATGAATAATCGATTAAAAAAAATGCTAAACTACTAATTGAAAATAAATGGAACAAAAATTATTAATTGTTGATGATGAAGCTCATATCCGTATGCTCATTGAACAGACCCTGGAAGATTTGGAAGACGAAGGGGTTGAATTATTATTTGCCGAGAATGGTGAACAAGCGCTTGAACTGATAAAAAAAGAGGAGCCAAATCTTGTGTTTCTGGACGTGATGATGCCCAAAATGAATGGCATGGAAGTTTGTTATAAAGTAAAAAAAGAACTTCATTTATCGGATGTATATATTATCCTGCTAACCGCTAAAGGGCAGGAAGTTGACCGGCAGAAAGGATTGGACATGGGTGCCGACCGCTATATGACTAAACCTTTTGATCCGGATGAAATGCTTGCCATTGCTGAGGAAATTCTGAAAAAGCAGTGATGGATCCGAAACCGGTAAAATACTATAGCAGAATATTGAAAAATATTCTCAAAGATCCTAAAAACAACGATCTCTTAGAAAGTTTGGGGCAACATATGAACCTTGAATTTTCTATTTCTTCTGTTGATGGTAGTATTTTATGGGGTGTGTACAGTGCTTCTGAGCGCTTATTTGAGCTGCGTGATAACGATGTTTTTTTTGCCCAGGTAAATGCTGATAAGGAACAGGGTCAGGTTATTGCCAATTTAATTATGGCCTTGGTTAGAAAGGACCTTGAAAAGAAAAAAATAGGCAATGAGGTATTGGGCCTATACCGTGAGATCAATATGATCTACGGTTTTAGTGAAAGGCTTTCTGAAACGATTGAACAAGCCTCTATTGCCGAAATGGCACTTACTGAAGCTTCTCAGATCATCAATTCAAGTCACGGGCTATTTCTTATATACGATATAGACCTTGACCGTGTACGGCTACTTTCTTCTTTTGGAGAAGACAAGAATCGCGATAAAAATATTGATAGTCAAAATCTGATTCTTAAAGAATTGATTAAAAGAGGGACTTCCTCCATCGTTGAACACGAAAGAATCAAGGCCAATCCAGCCTTGAAGCATATGAATTCGGTGATGTATGCACCACTTAAAGTGAAAAATAATACCCTTGGGATGGTTATCCTCGGGCATAGTGAAACCAAAGATTTTACTGCTGCTGAATTAAAATTACTTACAACCATTGCCTTGCAGTCTGCTGTCGCGATTGAGAGTGCTCAATTGTACCAAAAAGGACTTAGGGCTGCTAAAGAAAGGGAAGAAGCCATTACAGCAATTCATAAAGTAAGCCAAAAATTTGTGCCCAATGAATTTATCAAATCACTGGGAAAGGATAGAATAACTGAAGTTTCACTAGGTGATCTGGTGGAAAAAGAAGTGACTGTTATGTTTGTTGACATCAGGGATTTTACCACAATTTCAGAAAATCTTAAGCCTAAAGACAACTTTCTTTTTATAAACTCTTTCAATAAAAGAATGGGGCCCATCATTAGAAAAAATGAGGCCTTTATCATGCAGTACCTCGGTGATGGCTTTATGGCTCTTTTTCCAAATGGAGCTCAACATGCCCTAAGGGCAGCCGTTGCAATGAATAAAGAATTGGAAAATTTAAACATAGAAAGGAAAGGTAAAAACAGATTGCCCATAAAAATTGGTATAGGTATGCAAAATGGCAACCTGATTATGGGTATTACGGGCGATATTGACAGACTGGATGCGGCTATTATATCTGATACGGTAAATACCGCCTCAAGAATTGAAGGCTTGTCTAAACATTTTGGAACCAATATTTTAATAACTCAGGATTGTATTGATAATTTGACCCATCCCGAAGAATTCAATTTTAGATTCCTTGGACCCGTACGCGTAAAAGGAAAACAAAAACCTATTGATCTTTACGAATGTATAAATGGAGATGAACAAGTGCTCCAAAAGCATAAGCTAGGTACACTGGGCACTTTTAATGAAGGCATGAGACTGTATTTCAATAAAGAATTCGCTATGGCAGCTGTAACCTTTCAGCAAATTGTCAAACAAAATCCGAATGATCACACCGCCCGATTGTTACTCAACAGATCGGCCCATTTAATTACCAAAGAAATTGGAGACGACTGGAAAGGTGTAGAATCTATGACGAATAAGTAGGTTTGATTTTGGGTTTTGCCTGCCTGCCGCCTTTAGGCAGGAGTTTCGTGTTCTATTGTTTCATTATTTCATTGACAACTGTAACATTTTCTAATTCCCAGTATCTTTATAGTAATGCTTTGTACAAAGCATTAAAATTTAATTGACATTAACAACAAACTCTAATACCATGAAAAACACATACACTAAATTTATGCTAATAGCCTTAGTGGTTTTTACCTTAAATAGCATATCCGCTCAGGAAAAAACTTTTGATGTAACTTCATTTAATGAAGTGATCATTAGCCCACACATCGAGGTGATTTTTTTACAAGCTGAAGAAGAATCAGTTCTTATTGAAAACATAGATGTATCAATGGATAAACTGAACGTAGAAGTCAAAGGAAAAACCCTTCACATATACCTCGACGATGCCAAGGTATATACCAAATCAGAAAAAGTAAAGTACGACGATTATAAAAGCAAGCACGACATTTATTCAGGAACCATCGTTTCTGCCAAGGTTTATTATAAGAACCTCAAGTTGATCTCTTTGAGAGGAGAAGAAATACACAAAGTGGAAAGCCCTTTGAAAGGGGATAAATTAGCAGTAAAAATATATGGTGAATCAGACGTTTTTATACGTGAAGTAGATCTAAATGAATTCCATGCAACCATCTATGGAGAAGCATATCTGGAAGTCAAAGAAGGACGCGCAGCCAGACAAAGAGTTATTTCCTATGGGGATAGCGAAGTGAACACCCTTGGTGTTTCAAATAGTACGGCCAAAATTACGGCCTATGGCGAAGGGAAAATCAGGCTTAATGTATCCGATGAATTAAAAATAACGGCTTATGGTGAAGCTTCAATTCATTATAAAGGAAATCCGATGGTAAATCATGGTATAGTAATTGGCGAGGCTAGAATTCATCAAATGAATTAAGCTCTTTAAAATTAATCATACTCAATTAATTTTTAATCTCCCGAATTACTTACGACTTGTGAGTGTTCAGGAGATTTTATTTTCAATCATAGGTTTAAGAAGTCAACCTAAATACTCGAAATTACGATACCATATTTCTTTCTTTCCGACCTAATGGAAGGCAGGTTTCGCTCAATAAAAAATG
>JAUXCI010000251.1 GCA_030618945.1 Flavobacteriaceae bacterium | reverse complement strand
TCACACCATATTTGACATCATCCTCAAATTTATAATTCAAAATATATCCTTGTTCAAAAAGGATTTTAGTTATTTCTTTCTTGATATTAGATGCAGGAATTTCAACAACTCTAAAGTTGGCTTTTATTGCATTCCTGACTCTTGTCAAATAATCTGCTATTGGATCAGTATTCATTTTAAACCCTAACTCTATATTAATAATTAACTAAATAATAATCACTTACCAGCTCGCTTTCCTAATTCCGGGAATCAGCCCCTGAAGGGCCATTTCACGAAAGTTGATGCGAGAAATACCGAATTGCCGCATATATCCTTTTGGGCGCCCGGTGAGTTGACATCTGTTATGCAACCGCACAGGAGATGCATTTCTGGGCAATTTTTGCAATCCCACAAAGTCACCTTTTGCCTTAAGATCAGCCCTTTTCGCAGCGTATCTATCAACGAGTTTTTGTCTTTTGACTTCTCTCGCTTTCATTGATTCTTTTGCCATAGCTACTTAAAATTTTAATTTTTAAACGGAACACCAAATTCTTTCAACAATGCATGTGCTTCTTTATCGGTTTTAGCCGATGTTACAAAAGTGATATCCATGCCATTGATATGGTTAACTTTATCAATATCTATTTCCGGGAAAATGATTTGCTCGGTAACACCAAAAGTGAAATTTCCTCTGCCATCAAACCCTTTATCATTGACCCCCCTGAAGTCTCTAATACGAGGAATAGCAACAGCTATTAATCTATGGAGAAATTCATACATATTATCTCCACGCAAGGTAACCCTAACACCAATTGGCATACCTTTCCTCAATTTAAAATTTGAAATATCGCGTTTTGACTTTGTTTGCACTGATTTTTGCCCAGTGATCAATGTCATTTCATTGACACCTGAATCCATAAGCTTTTTATCGGTAATAGCAGCACCCAACCCTTGATTGATAGCAATCTTAATAAGTTTAGGGACCTGCATCACCGATTTATAATTAAATTGTTTGACCAGGGAAGGTATTATCTCTTCCTGGTATTTTTTTCTTAATGTGGGTACATATTCCATTACTTAATATCCTCCCCTGATTTAATTGAATAACGGATTGACTTATTAGCTTTCGGATTCATTCTCCTTCCAATTCTTGTTGCCTCTCTAGAAGGAGTGACGATCATCAAATTGGAAATATGAACAGGAGATTCCTTATGAATAATACCCCCTTGAGGGTTCTCGGTATTAGGCTTAGAATGTTTGGCCACCATATTGATTCCTTCAACGATGGCTTTACTTTTTCTAATATCGACCATAAGAACGCGTCCTTGCTCACCTTTCGAATCGCCGGAGATAACCATTACATTATCACCTTTCTTAATATGCAGTTTTCTGCTCATATCTTATTCGTATTATTAAATATCTTTAGAGCACTTCTGGTGCCAAAGAAACAATTTTCATATATTTTTTTTCTCTCAACTCTCTTGCTACGGGACCAAAGATACGTGTACCAATAATTTCTCCTGCCGTATTAAGAAGAACAACCGCATTATCATCGAAACGAATATATGACCCGTCATTTCTTCTAATCTCTTTTTTTGTCCTAACAACTACGGCTGTTGAAACAGTTCCCTTTTTTATATTACCTGAAGGTATTGCCGATTTTACAGTGACAATGATCTTATCACCTATTGAAGCATACCTCTTTTTAGTCCCACCAAGGACCCTTATGCACAATACTTCTTTTGCGCCACTGTTATCGGCTACTGCCAATCGTGATTCCTGTTGTATCATAATTACTTAGCTCTTTCAATGATTTCGACTAGTCTCCAACACTTATTTTTACTCAACGGCCTGGTTTCCATAATTCTGACAAGGTCACCTATATTGCTGTCATTCTTTTCATCGTGAGCAGAAAACTTGGATGCTTTTTTTACAAACTTCCCATAAATAGGATGCTTTATCTTTCTTTCTACCTGAACAACGATGGTTTTATCCATTTTATCACTGACCACAAGGCCTATACGTTCTTTTCTTAATCTTCTTTCCATGTTGAGTGAATAATTAATTCTGTTCTTTAATAGTTACCTCTTCTCCCTGGACTCTTTTCCTAAGTTCTGTTTTCAGACGTGCAATGGTTCTCCTGAAAGATTTAATTTTATTAGGATTCTCCAAAGGAGAAACAGCATGATTAAGCTTAAGCTTGGTAAGCTGCTTCCGTTCTTCTTCCAGTCTTTCAATTAATTCCGGAGTAGTTAATTCTATAATTACCGTTTGTTCCATTTCAATTTAGTTTGATTCTTCTACGTAATCACTTCTAACAATAAATTTAGTTGTTATCGGAAGCTTCTGAGCAGCCAGGCGTAAAGCTTCTTTCGCAATTGATAATGGAACGCCTTCAGCCTCAAATATAATTCTTCCTGGAGTTACCCTTGCAACAAACATTTCCGGAGCACCTTTCCCTTTTCCCATTCGCACTTCAGCAGGCTTCTTGGTAATAGGTTTATCGGGGAAGACACGGATCCATATTTGACCTTCACGTTTCATATAACGTGTAACAGCCTGCCGCGCAGCCTCTATTTGTCGCCCTGTAAGCCAGGTTGTTTCCAATGCTTTGATGGCAAATGAACCAAACGCGATCTGGTTTCCTCTTTGCGAGTTGCCTTTCATCTTGCCTTTTTGCTGCTTCCTGTATTTTGTCTTTTTAGGTTGTAACATTGTAATGTCAGTTATTAATTGATTACACTTTTGCTTGGTTATCTACCATCCTGTCTTGGTCTTGGCCTTGGTCTACCTTTTCCTCTGCCACCTGATTGCTTAGCTTTCTGAGATATTCCGGGAGAGGTTAAGTCACGTTTTCCAAAAATTTCTCCTTTACAAATCCAGACTTTTACACCAATGCGGCCATATGTAGTGTGTGCTTCGGTAGCTACATAATCAATATCAGATCTTAACGTATGCAGAGGAATACGGCCATCTTTGTATTGTTCACTTCTAGCCATTTCCGCTCCACCCAATCTACCAGATATTTGAACCTTGATACCATCTGCCCCAACTCTCATAGTTGATGCAATGGCAGTTTTGATGGCGCGTCTATAAGATATCCGACCTTCAATTTGTTTAGAAATGGTGCCGGCCACAATAATAGCATCCAATTCGGGTCTTTTGATCTCGGAAATATTGATTTGAACTTCTTTATTTGTAAGTTTCTTCATCTCTTCCTTCAGCTTATCAACTTCCTGCCCCCCTTTTCCAATAATAATACCGGGCCTGGCCGTATTTATAGTAACAGTAACAAGCTTCAGGGTACGTTCGATAACAATACGTGAGATACCAGCTTTTGCCAACCTGGCATTAAGGTATGTTCTTATTTTCTTATCTTCGATAAGCTTTGAAACAAAGCTCTTACCTCCATACCAGTTGGAGTCCCATCCTCTGATGATCCCTAACCTGTTACCTATTGGATTTGCTTTTTGTCCCATTAATTAATTATTAGTTTGTTTATAAATGCTACTATTTTTTATTCACTAATTGAAAGTTCTCTATTTCCGACTATCAGGGTCACATGGTTAGAACGTTTTCTGATCCTGTGTGCCCGTCCTTGCGGTGCAGGGCGAATCCGCTTCAACATTCTAGCGCTATCCACACTTATTTCTTTCACAAATAAGTGACTGTCTTCAATTCGGACTCCTTCATTTTTATTCTGCCAGTTGGCAATAGCCGACAACAGCAGTTTATGCAAACGACCCGAAGCTTCTTTTGGAGAACTCTTCAGCATATTCAACGCAGATTCCACATCTGCACCTCTGATCATATCAGCAACCAATCTCATTTTTCTTGGCGATGTAGGGCAATTGTTAAGCCTTGCCATATACAGTTGCTTTCTCTCTTTTTTTAGCTTTTCCGCTTTAATACGTTTTCTAGCACCCATTATTT
>JAUXCI010000288.1 GCA_030618945.1 Flavobacteriaceae bacterium | reverse complement strand
TCAGAAGGCAGAAGTGAGAAGTGATTTGAAAATTTATTCAAGCATTCAAGCATTTTAGAAATAGAATATCGAATCTCGAACAGGGAATCTCGAATTATTGTATTTGCCTCAAAACCAGCCCTTCTTAATTCAGAGTTCCTTATTCGTTAGTCAATATTCATCTTCAGCTTTGCCACATCTCACATCTCACTTCCCACATCTAACTTCAATTGTATCAAAAAAGTAGTCCCTTTCCCAATCTCAGATTTTTTCACATAAATCCTTCCTTTGTGATAATCGTTGATGATCCTTTTGGTAAGCGATAGACCAAGTCCCCAGCCTCTTTTTTTGGTGGTATAGCCAGGTTCGAATATTTTTTTATGCAGTCGTTTGTTAATTCCTTTTCCGGTATCAGAAACGGTTATGATAGCATATGAATTTTGACGTATTACATCGATCTCGATTTTGCCCTTACCTTGCATGGCATCAATGGCATTTTTGACAAGATTTTCAATAACCCAGCTATAGAGTTGTAGGTTAAGATTCACAAAAATTGGTTTGTCATTTTCGGTATTGAAATGAAATTCAATCTGCTTAAAGCTCCTGGATCTAATGTAGTCAAAGGCTTTGTCAGTTTCTACAACAATATCGTGCGTGTCAAGTTTTGGGATGGATCCGATTTTAGAAAATCTATCGGCAATGGTATTTAACCTTGACACATCTTTTTCTATTTCCTGCACGGTATCTTCACCAACATTTTCCAAACGCAATAATTCTACCCAGCCCAATAAAGACGAAAGTGGTGTTCCAATTTGGTGAGCCGTCTCCTTAGCCATTCCTGCCCAAAGTTTATTCTGTTCAGCAATTTTATTGGATTTGAAAGCCAGATAGATAATAGTTCCAAAAAGAAAAAGGATCAGTAATAAGCCTAGGGGATAATATTGAAGTCTGTTTAAAAGATCAGAATCACGATAATAGATTTTGTGGGTAATGTTTACATTGTCCAGCTGAAAGTTGACCACCAAAGGGTCGTTTTCTTCAATCATGATCTGTAATTGACGACTCAGATAAAGGCGGTCATCTACATCGAGCGCTGTAAATCTTTTGTTGTTTTCTACGTCTAAATTGGCCCATCTATTGATATCCCCATTTTCGTAGGTGATGATCATAGGAATGCTTCTGTTGCTTAGGATGATCTTCTGTTCAAGAGAAACGTCTATGTCAAGATCTGCATCGTTAAATTTTTCATAAGCAGTAGCAAGTACTTCCATTTTGACACGCTCCTCACTTTTGAATTTTTTAAAAAACTGATTAGTGTTCCATAAAATAGAAGAAACAATTAAAAACGACGCCAAGATCAGCGACCATTTGATAAGAGTTTTACTGCTGGGGAGGTGGTTCATTAAAGGCAAATATATAATATTCCTGAATTATAACTAAAAATTAGGGCGCTTATTATGCGTAAAATAAATAATGGCTATTTTTGTTGAAAAATCCATACAATTGTTAACAATTAGCCCTGAAAAAATCCCTGTAGCCAAGTTGCACAACTATTTGTTGTCGGCAGTAGCCCCGAGACCTATTGCATTAGCGAGCACGGTTGATGAACTAGGAAACCCTAATTTATCTCCCTTCAGCTTTTTCAATGTATTTAGCGCAAACCCGCCAATCCTCATTTTTTCACCGGCAAGAAGGGTAAGAGACAACACCATCAAACACACCTTGGAAAATGCTAAAGCGATAAAAGAAGTGGTGATCAATGTGGTGACCCATGGAATAGTGCATCAAACCTCGCTTTCAAGTACAGAATATAAGAAAGGGGTCAATGAATTTGACAAAGCCGGATTTACTATGGTCCAATCAGATTTGGTTAAACCATTTAGAGTCAAGGAGTCACCAGTTCAATTTGAATGCAAGGTTTTAGAAATCAAAGAACTTGGCAAAGAAGGTGGTGCCGGTAACTTGATTATTTGTGAAGTGGTTCGCTTACATCTTGATGAAAACGTATTGGACGAGAATCAGAACATTGATCAGATAAAACTGGACCTGGTAGCAAGAGCCGGAGGAAGTTTATACAGCAGGGCACGCGAGTCATTTTTTGAGATTCCTAAGCCGATACAGTCAAGGGGAATGGGTGTGGATAAATTACCTAAATCGGTGCAAAAAAGTAATATTTTAACGGGAAATGATCTTGGAATGCTCGCTAATATTGAAAGCTTCCCTGATCAAGGGGATGTTGATAAGTTTATGCAAGACAATCCCGGTTTTCTTACCCAAAAATTAAATGAAAAGCATAAATTTGCTCAGGAATTCTTAAAAAAGAATGATGTAAAAAGCGCCTGGAAGGTGCTTTTAAGTTAAAACATAAAAAGAAGATTAAACAACAATGGAAGTAACAGGAAAAATCAAAAAGATTGACGAGGTAAAAACATTTGGAGCTAGTGGGTTCAGAAAGAGAGAGTTAGTAATTACAACTGATGAGCAATATCCTCAAATGTTAATGATAGAATTTGTACAGGACAAATGTGACCTTCTGAACAATTTTAATGTAGGAGAAGATATTAAAATAAGTATCAACCTAAGAGGTAGAGAATGGATCAATCCAGAAGGAGAAGCAAAATATTTTAACTCTATCCAGGGGTGGAGAATTGAAAAAGCACAAGCTGGTGCTCCGGGGGAAGTTCCTCCAATGAGCGCTTCTAATTTTGCTCCTGCAAAAAGCGTGAGTGATAATGAGCCGGATGACCTTCCTTTTTAGGTCTGTCAACTTGTCATAATAATAAAACCATTTGTCTTTTGATGAATGGTTTTTGTATTTTTATACGATGGTATTTTTAGGTAAAAACATAGTGTTCCCCAATGTTGAATCAGCCAGTTATGACGGTGTATTGGCCATTGGTGGAGACTTATATCCCGACAGATTGATCCTCGCTTATAGAAGCGGTATTTTCCCATGGTATAATGAAGGAGAACCCATTATTTGGTA
>JAUXCI010000154.1 GCA_030618945.1 Flavobacteriaceae bacterium | reverse complement strand
TGAAATGCTACAATGCTGAAATGCTGCAATAACCCGAAACCCGAAACCCCAAACCCATTAATAAGAATTGCACATAATTTTTATTGGTTTATCCTTTATCAAATCCTATTTTTGATCAAAATAAGAATATGAAACTCGTATTTGCCACAAATAACCTCCATAAATTAGAAGAGGTCCAGCGATTGCTGCCTGCTGAAATAGAGTTATTGACTTTAAAAGATATAGGCTGCTTTGAAGATATTGAAGAAACCGCAACTACGCTTGAGGGCAATGCCAAAATCAAGACTGATCATGTAAAACAGAAGTATGGATACGATTGTTTTGGGGATGACACGGGTCTGGAAGTGGAGGCTCTGAATGGTGCTCCCGGAGTGTATTCGGCTCGTTACGCGGGAGAAGAAGCTACGTTTTCTGACAATGTAGAAAAAATGTTATTCGAACTTAAAGACGAAGATAACAGAAATGCCAGATTCAGGACCATAGTGTCACTTTTTTTTAAAGGTGAACAGTATTTTTTTGAAGGTGTATGCGAGGGTCGAATTGAAGAGCAGTCTTCTGGAAATAAAGGCTTCGGATATGATCCCATTTTCAAACCCAAGGGTTTTGACCAAACCTTTGCTCAAATGGATATGGATACCAAAGGGAAGATTTCCCATAGAGGTTTAGCCATTGCTAAACTGATCAATTTTTTTAATATTTTGGATTAGAATAAAGTGATTTGACCTTTATCAGGATCGGTTTCATCCAAATCATTTTTGTCATTTTTTTCTTGATCAGGACCTTTGATAATTTGCTCTTCCACCAATTCAACATCATTGATTTCAGGTTCTATATAGGGGAGTGGTTCAAGTAAGTCAACTGCTTTTATTTTTTCAGCAGTTAATTGATTACCAAGAGCTTTAATGCCTTTAATTGCAATATATTCTTCAAGATTAAGAATCATATTTTCCAAACTTCTTTTTGAAAATATAATCTCAGCTCTTGGACGATAATCCAGCGCCACAATCTGTAATTTAGAATCTGGATGTTCAGAAATAAATATTTCCTCTTTATCAGGATGTTCTATCATAAACCTTTTTACATAGTAGCGAGACCTTTCTCCGTCGAAGTATACTGCTGAAATCGGCTTATTCGGATCCCATTTTTCCAGCACGATCATATCGCTTTCAAAATGGGTATTAAGATTCGGAATGATGGTTTTCACTTCTCCTTTTTGGTTGATGATCAGCAATCGGTCATCAGCAGTAAATTCGCCTATAAGATCACCTCTTTCATCCACATTCAATCGTTGGACGGTTTCATCAAACCAGATTTTCCTCGGTTTTAGAGTAGATATTCCCTTTTCTTTAAGCTCAATCTTTTTGACAGAATATTTAGTAACCTTATTTCCTTTGCTACCACGACCTTTTATCGCCAGATCAGCCAGATCAATATCCCATTTCAATTTTTTAACGCTTCTTGATGACCTTAAATTTATGGTAAGTAATTCTGCCTCTCCGTTTGGATTAGCGGTAAAATAGAGCACCTTAGAGTTCTTAGAACCAGATGTGAGATCGTATTCTTTATCCCTGGTAACAGCGGTTACCGAAAATCTTTTCATATAAGTAACTCCGGTAGCCCCATCTTTATACAGTAAATTGTAGATGGTTCTTTTGTCATTCTTCTTAAAAACGGCGGTGTGGATAATATTCTTACCCACAAAGGTTTTGGCATCAACTTTAGTTACCAGCATCTTACCATCGCTTCTAAAAACAATTATGTCATCGATGTCAGCACAATCAGAAATATATTCATCTTTTTTTAAGGAAATGCCAACAAATCCTTCCACCCGATTGACATACAATTTTGCATTGGCCATAACCACCTTTGTAGCAATGATATCTTCAAAGATTCTAATGTCGGTTTTACGGCCCTTACCTTTGCCGAATTTTTCTTTTAAGTCTTTGAAATATGCTATCGCGTAATCAATGATATGATTGAGATGTTCCTTTACCGCAGCAATTTTTTCTTCAAGCCCTTCGATGAATTGCTTGGCTTTGTCAATGTCAAATTTTGATATTTTTTTGATACGTATCTCGGTAAGCCTAACAATATCTTCATCTGTAACGGCTCTTTTTAGATGCTTGATAAAAGGTTTAAGTCCTTTATCAATGGCCCTTATAACGCCTTCCCAAGTCTCTTCCTCCTCTATATCACGGTATATCCTGTTCTCTATAAATATTCTTTCCAGAGAAGAAAAGTGCCACTGTTCTTCAAGTTCATCGAGTTGAATTTCCAGTTCTTGTTTGAGCAAGTTAACGGTATGGTCGGTAGAATACTTTAGAGCTTCTCTAACCCCAATAAAAACAGGCTTATTTTCCTTAATGATACAGCATAATGGCGATATTGAAACCTCACAGTTTGTAAAAGCAAATAAAGCATCAATTGTTTTGTCAGGAGAAATCCCGGGGGGTAGATGAACAAGAATTTCTACGTCTCGTGCCGTATTGTCCTCAATTCTTTTAATCTTAATTTTTCCCTTTTCATTCGCCTTTAAAATAGAATCTATAAGCGAGGAAGTTGTAGTGCCAAAAGGAATTTCGTTGATGACCAAAGTGGTTTTGTCTCTTTGGGAGATTTTAGCTCTTACACGAACCTTACCACCTCTTTTTCCTTCATTATAATTGGTTATATCAGCAACTCCGCCTGTAAGAAAATCAGGAAAAATTGAAAAGCTCTGACCTTTTAATATTTTAATGGAAGCTTGAATTAGTTCATTGAAATTATGTGGTAGGATCTTTGTAGAAAGCCCTACAGCAATTCCTTCAGCTCCCTGTGCCAACAAAAGAGGAAATTTAACAGGCAAATCAATGGGCTCTTTTCTTCTTCCATCATAAGAGGCCTGCCATTGGGTAGTTTTAGGATTGAAAACTACTGCCATTGCAAATTTTGATAGCCTGGCTTCAATATAACGTGCTGCAGCGGCACGGTCGCCGGTATGAATATTACCCCAGTTACCTTGCATATCGATCAAAAGTTCTTTTTGACCCAATTGTACCATCGCATCTGCAATACTTGCATCTCCGTGAGGGTGGTACTGCATGGTATGCCCCACCAAATTGGCCACTTTGTTATACCTGCCGTCGTCCAGATCCTTCATGGACTGCATAATTCTTCTTTGAACCGGTTTAAACCCGTCATTGATACCGGGCACGGCTCTTTCTAAAATGACATAGGACGCATAATCAAGAAACCAGTCTTCATACATCCCCGTAATTTTGGTGATGGTATCCTGGTTTTGATCATTATTTTGTTCTAGTTCTTCGTATTCAGCCATTGATGCCTGGTCAGATTAGTGTTTAGGTTTCGTCAATTAAGTCTAACTCAACCTTTAAATTATTGATAATAAATTTTTGTCTTTCAGGCGTGTTTTTGCCCATATAAAACTTCAGTAACTTCTCAATAGATGTTTCCTTGCTCATCATCACAGGATCGAGCCTGATATCCTTTCCGATAAAGTGAATGAATTCATCAGGTGAAATTTCTCCCAGCCCCTTAAACCTGGTTACTTCGGGTTTACCTTTTAGTTTCTTTAGCGCATTTTTCCTTTCCTTTTCCGAATAACAGTAATGCGTGTCTTTTTTGTCTCTTACCCTGAACAGTGGAGTGTCTAAAATATACAGATGGCCTTCTTTGATGACTTCCGGAAAGAATTGTAAGAAGAAAGTAATCAGTAATAGTCGGATATGCATACCGTCAACGTCTGCATCCGTGGCAATTACGATATTGTTATACCGCAAATTTTCAATGCCGTCTTCAATATTTAACGCAGCCTGAAGTAGGTTGAATTCTTCATTTTCATATACGATTTTTTTGCTTAAACCGTAACAATTCAACGGTTTGCCTTTTAAGCTAAAGACAGCCTGGGTATTGACGTTACGGGATTTTGTTATGGAACCACTGGCCGAATCTCCCTCCGTAATAAAAAGACTGCTCTCTAAGCGGTTATCCTTTTTCATGTCATTCAAATGAATCCGACAATCGCGTAGTTTTTTATTGTGTAAGCTAGCTTTTTTGGCACTTTCCCTGGCTATTTTTCTAATGCCTGAAAGCTCCTTACGCTCCTTTTCAGCCTGCATAATCCTCTTGAGTATCTTGTCAGCCGTTTCCGGATTTCTATGCAGGTAATTATCAAACCTTCGTTTTACAAAATCTGTAATAAAAGTCCTTACGGTTGGCAAACCACCTCCCATTTCAGTCGAACCTAGTTTGGTTTTGGTCTGGCTTTCAAAAATAGGCTCCATTACTTTGATGCTAATAGCACAAACGATGGATTTTCTAATATCTGAAGCATCAAAATTTTTGCCAAAAAACTCCCTTATGGTTTTGACTAGGGCTTCTCTAAAAGCGTTTTGATGTGTTCCACCTTGCGTAGTGTGCTGACCGTTTACAAATGAATGGTATTCCTCACTGTACTGAGACTTGCTATAGGTTATGGCAATTTCAATATCTTCCTCCATTAAATGGATAATCGGGAACAACTTTGATTCTTCCGAAATATTTTCATCCAATAGATCCTTAAGGCCATTTTCCGATCTGTATTTTTCTCCATTAAAAATGATGGTCAACCCAGTATTCAGGTAGACATAATTTTTAATCATTTTGACAATGTATTCGTTCCTGTATTTGTAATGAGGAAATATAGAAAGATCAGGAATAAAGGAAACTTTGGTTCCTTTTCTTATGCTCGATGCTTCCAGAGCTGCATCATTTATTAGATTTCCTTTTTCAAACTCTGCGGTTTTAGACTGATCATCTCTAAAGGATTGCACCTTAAAATAGGAGGAAAGTGCATTAACAGCCTTTGTTCCAACCCCATTGAGTCCTACTGATTTTTTAAAAGCCTTGGAATCATACTTGCCGCCTGTATTCATTTTAGAAACTACATCAACAACTTTACCTAACGGAATTCCTCGCCCGTAATCGCGTACAGACACTTGGTTGTTCTTAACAGAGATTTCAATTGTTTTGCCGGCTCCCATAACAAACTCATCAATACAATTGTCAAGAACCTCTTTGATAAGAATATAAATACCATCATCAGCAGCAGTCCCATCTCCAAGTTTTCCAATATACATTCCAGGACGCATTCTGATATGTTCTTTCCAGTCTAACGAGCGAATATTATCTTCTGTGTATGAAGTTTGGTCTGGCATTAAAATACTTGGATTATCTAGCGTTGCTAAAGTAACAATTACGGTCTAAAAATAAAATTGTTCAACAATTTTTTATTAACACAGTAATTAAAAATCACCGTGTTTTTTAATTTGCTATTTTTACGGTAATTTAGTCCATACAGATGATAAAAAAACATATTCCTAACTTATTTACTTTACTTAATTTATTATCAGGAATGATTGCCGTGTTAATGGCAGTTACAGATAAACTGCTCCCCGCAGCTTTTTTCGTTTTTCTCGGTATATTTTTTGATTTCTTCGATGGTTTTTTCGCCAGAAAATTCAAGGTTGAAGGCGAATTAGGCAAACAGTTGGATTCTTTGGCTGACATGGTTACCTCTGGAGTGGTTCCTGGCATTGTTATGTTTCAAATGATGCTCTTCGCTACCAAAGGAAAATGGTTTATGGAATTGAGTAGTGAAACGGGTAGCTGGCAGGAATATCAGGAAATCTTTTACTATTTTATACCTTTTACAGGACTTTTGATAACTTTGGCCGCCGCCTACCGACTTGCCAATTTTAACATTGATGAAAGACAAACTGGCTCATTTATTGGTTTACCTACGCCAGCGATGTCCATTTTTGTATTATCCTTTCCTTTGATATTATTTTATTCTGATAATTTGTTTTTTATTGAACTGCTGCAGAACATTTATGTCTTGATTGGCATAACAATCTTGGGATCTTATCTTATGAACGCAGAAATCCCATTATTTGCACTCAAGTTTAAGAACTATTCCTGGAAAGGAAATGAAGTGAAGTACGTATTTCTTTTAGCCACCATGGGCCTAATGATCAGCTTAAAAACGGTTGCGATTCCTTTAATAATCATTCTGTATATTGTACTTTCTATTATTGATAACTGGGCCAAAAAAAAGGATTTAACAAATAGTTAAATCCTTATATATTAGTTGATTAAAACTATTTATCTATTCCTTAGGTTTAAATGAAAAACGCTGCCCACCTACAGAGGCCTCAAACATTAATCCGCCTTTAGCCATGGTAAATACGGCCATTCCACTTATATAAGCTACGTCTGCCGAGGCACCAAAAACCCAAACAAAGAAAAAGGGGTTTTTATCGGGATTTCTG